>CAZUUP010000173.1:0-10248 GCA_964623105.1 uncultured Akkermansia sp. | reverse complement strand
GGACGGGGACGCGGTGTTCGGGGGTGGAATGGCAGGAAGCTGGGCATGGCTTGAGGGGCACGCGGTGGAAGCACGCTGCTTCCGGGGGGACGACCGGGCGAGCAGACTGTGCTCAAGGTTTTCGCCCCGATGCCGATTATGAATCCCAAAGTGAAGCGGCCGTCGCTGGTGGTACCGGACCCAATATGATCATGTTGCTGTTTAAGACACCCGCTGTAATGGCCTCGTCTGCCGGGAGTTTCCCCCGGTGGGGGCGGGACGTGAGCGAAGCCTCCGTGCCTGACCGGTTGGTCTGAAAGGCCTGACAAAGCGTGCTATGAACTCTCCGATTCGTTCGAGAATCCTGGTGGTGGATGATGAAATGCCGGTGCGTGAATTGATGCGCGCCTTCCTGGAGAAGCGCGGCTATAGCGTCGCCACGGCGGCGACCGATGCCGAGGCGGTGCATCTGGCCGGCGAGACAGGTTTTGATCTGGTGATCCTTGACGTGGCCTTGGGGGATGCGGACGGACTGGAGTTGTTGTCCGAACTGAAGCTGCGGTTGCCGAATCTGCCGGTGATCATGCTCACGGGCATGGGTTACGACGATGAATTGCAGCAGGAGGCGCTGGAGAAGGGGGCATCGGGGTATGTCGCCAAGACCCTGCCGCTGGAACAGATTTTGATGGAGGTTCACCGGACGCTGCGGCAGGGAACGCCGCGACCATTGGCTGCGTATTGACGCTGTGGGCGGGGGATTCCGGGCGCCGGGCGAGACAGAGGTTCCGGGGTAGGGCGGGGTTGCGGGGACAGATAAAGGCGGGACAGGCGGATTTGGTTGCGATAGGCTCCGGCCATGCAACTTGGATTTGTTTCGGCCATTCTGCCGGAGTTATCCCTTGATCAGGTGCTGGTGTTTGCCGCCGCAGAAGGATTTCGTTGTGTCGAGGCGATGTGCTGGCCGGTGGGCCGGGCGGAGCGGAAGTTTGCCGGCGTGACGCACATCGATGTGGAGGGTTTCAATCGCTCGCGTGCTGACGCGGTCCGCGATTTGTGCGCGAAGCACGGGGTGGCGCTCTCGGCGCTGGGGTATTATCCGAACCCGTTGGATCCCAATCTGGAGGTGTCGCGGGCCTCGGTGGCGCATCTGAAGAAGGTCATCAAGGCTGCGGCGGCGCTGGGATTGGGAAAGGTGAACACGTTTGTGGGCCGCGACTGGCGGTTAAGCCTGGATGAGAACTGGCCGCGCTTTCTCAAGGTTTGGCGGCCGTTGATTGCGTTCGCCGAGGACCACGACATCCGGGTGGGCATCGAGAACTGCCCGATGTCCTTCACGAAAGATGAGTGGCCGGGCGGGAAGAACCTGTTCACGACGCCGGTGGTCTGGCGGCGGGCCTTCAGCGACATTCCGTCGAAGCATTTCGGCCTGAACTATGATCCGTCGCACTTTGTCCTGCAGCAGATGGACCCGGCCAGCCCGCTGCGGGAGTTTCAGGACAAGCTCTTCCACGTTCATGCAAAGGATGTGCAGCTGCATCGTGAACGGTTGAACGAGGTGGGCGTGTTTGCGCATCCGAACGAGTGGCACACGCCGAGAATTCCGGGCTATGGGGAGATGAACTGGGGCGCTTTCATGGCGGCGCTGATGGAAACGAGCTACCGCGGCCCGGTGTGCATCGAGGTGGAGGATCCGACGTTTGGGCGGACGCTGGCGGGGCGTCAGGATGCGTTGCGCGTCGCGGGAAATATTTTGCGGCCCTATTGTGTTGGGTGAAAGGGATGAACATGAACCAGAATCGGAAAGGAATCCTGCGGGCGATTTTGATCGCGTTGGCACTGGCGGTTTCGGGGGGGACGGGTGGGGCGGCGGATGCGGCTGCTGCTGCGTCGGCGGCCGCGCTGCGGGCGCTGGGTGGCGAGGTCACCGAGACGACGGGGGCGGTAACGAAGGTCACGTTTCGCGACTGTTCGCGGCTGGCGGACGCAGAGTTCCGTTTGATTGGCGGGCTCAAGTCGCTCCGATCGTTGACCCTTTACGGAAAGTGTCACGGGCTGACGGATGCGACGCTGGCGCATCTGGCCGGGTTGACGGCGTTGGAGGAGTTGGGCACGGACGGGATCCAGGTGACCGACGCGGGATTGCAGCGGCTGGCGGGATTGGTGAATTTGCGTTCGGCGTCGTTTTTTCACATCGCATTTCCGGACAAGGGTTTCACGGGCGCGGGATTTGCGGCGTTCAAGGCCTTGCCGAAGCTGGAGCGGTTGACGGTGGCCGGGACGCCGTTCAATGACCGGGGCATGGCGGCGGTCGCGGAGTTGCAGCAGTTGAAGGAGTTTCGCACGTGGCACACGTATCAGACGCAGGCGGGCAACGAGCATCTGCTGAAGCTCACGGGCTTGCGTGCGTTGATGCTGGGGCAGCGGTTGCGGCAATATGGCGGCAAACCGAACGGGTTGAGCATCGACGACACAACGCTGGCGACGCTGGCGAAGATGAAATCTCTGGAATCGCTGACGCTCGACGAGGTGCGGTTGACGTATGCGGGTCTGCGCGAGTTGCGGGCGTTGCCGAATTTGAAAAAGCTTTCGTTGCAGCGGGCGGACATTCCGGAGGCTGACATGGCGAAGCTGCGCGCGGAACTGCCCCAGGTGACGATTGAGTGGAAACCGCTGACGGAGGAGGAGCGGAAGAAGCTGGAGGGAATGCTCAAGCCATAGGTGAAGAGGCGGGCGGTTGGCGGTTGGCGGTGGAGGTGGTGCGAGGTGAGGGGAGACGGGGGCATTCGTCGGCGAAGGAGAAGGCGGACGATTCGCGAACGCTCGGCGGTGCGATGGGGGCACTGCGCCCTGCCTTGGCGGGCGGATGCTGTGAATTTCCGGGATGAACCGCGTGGTTGGGCAAAGCGGCGGCGGGGGATTGATCGAGAATGACGCGATGGATGACAGACGGGGCGGGAAAGGGCATGTTCGGTGCGTTGCGATGGCAAACCGATTGAACCAGAGATTCGTTGAGATGCTGCGGGTGATCTTGCTCCTGGCGTTTCTGCCGTGGGGCGTTGCGGCGGGAGAGTTGCCGGGGGCGGTGAAGGTGCTGCTGCAGAAGCACTGTTTCGAGTGCCATGACGGGGAGACGCAGAAGGGGAAAGTGCGGTTGGACAATCTGGCGGCGGAATTCGGCACGGTGGCGGGAACCGAAGTTTGGGGCCGGGTGTTTGCCCAGCTTGAAAAGCGCGAGATGCCGCCCAAGAAAAAGCCGCAACCGGCGGCGGAGGAGCGCGAGGTGGTGTTGGACTGGTTGGGGCGGGAGTTGCGTGCGGCTTTGGCGGCGAGGCAGGCGGCGGAGGGGCGTGTCGCCCGGCGGCGGTTGAATCGATTCGAGTACCAGAACTCGATGCGGGACCTGCTGGGCATCGAAGTGAATTTGATGGAATTGCTGCCGGAGGACGGTTCGGCGCACGGGTTCGACAAGGTGTCCGGGGCGCTCACGCTGTCGCCGGTGCAGGTGGAGAAGTATCTGGAAGCCGCCGATGTGGCGCTGGATGCCGCGCTGGGCGTGGGGGCGCAGCCGAAGTTCGTGCAGGAACGGTATGCGGGCACCAACCTGCTGGCGGGATGGGATGCCAAGAGTGCGCGCCATCTGGGCGGCGGGGCGGTGGCTTTTTTTAATTCGGGTTATTCGCCGACGGAGTTGCGGCGTTTTCGCGCGCCTGCGCCGGGGCGTTACCGGGTGCGGATTTCGGCGAGCGCCTTCCAGACGGGTGGGAAGCCGGCAACGTTCCGGGTGTATGGCGGGAATTTCGGAGTGGGCGGCAAGACGAAGCTGCTGGGGCATTTCGAGGTGCCCGCGGACAAGCCGGCGGTGGTGGAACTCGTTGAGCGACTCGATGGTCGCGGTGACACGTTGAAGGTGGTGTCGTATGGGACGATCCCGTGGCAGAACAAGGCGGACGAGTATGCAGGGCCGGGGTTTGCGGTGCAGTGGATCGAGGTCGAGGGGCCGCTGGAGGCACGTGCGTGGCCACCGGCGACGCGTAAACAACTGCTGGGCGACGTGGACCTCGAGCGAGGTACGCTGCGTGACGCGGAGGTGGTGGTGAAGCGTCTGGCGGGGCGGGCGTTTCGGCGGCCGGTGGGCGATGACGAACTGGCCCCTTACATTGCGTTGGTGCGGGAGCGTTTGGAGCAGCGGGTGCCGTTCGCGGAGGCGCTGCGGGTGGGCTTGAAGGCGGTGCTGGTTTCGCCGCGATTTCTCCAATTCGAGGAGCAGCCGGGACGGCTGGATGGTCATGCGCTGGCGTCGCGATTGAGCTATTTTTTGTGGAGCACCCTGCCGGATGAGGCGTTGCTGGCGGCGGCTGTCCGCGGGGAGTTGGAGAGTCCGGACGGACTAAGGAGGCAGGTGGAGCGGATGTTGAACGATGCGCGGGCGCGGGCGTTCACGGATGATTTCACCGGGCAATGGCTCGGCTTGCGGAACATTGATTTCACGACACCGGATGCGCGGCTGTATCCGGAATATGACGAGTTGCTCCAGGTATCGATGGTGCAGGAGACGCGGGCGTTTTTCGATGAGCTGCTCAAGCGGGATCTGAGCGTGACGAATTTTGTCGAGAGCGATTTCGCCATGCTCAACGGGCGGTTGGCGCGCCACTACGGCATCCCGGGGGTGGAGGGGTTGGAGGTGCGGCGCGTGGCGCTCAAGCCCGAGTGGCATCGGGGCGGGGTGCTGACCCACGGGAGCGTGCTCAAGGTGACGGCCAACGGCACGACGACGTCGCCGGTGTCGCGGGGCGTGTGGCTGCTGGATCGCATCCTGGGTCGGCCGGCGCCGCCGCCGCCGCCGAATGTGCCGGCGGTGGAGCCGGACATCCGGGGTGCCAGCTCGATTCGCGACCAACTGGCGAAGCATCGCGAGAGCGAGACGTGCGGGAGTTGTCATGCGCGCATCGACCCGCCGGGATTTGCGCTGGAGAGCTACGATGTCGTGGGCGGCTGGCGCGAGCGGTATCGGATCTCACCGGAGCGGAATCAGCGCGGGGTGGAGTGGGTGACTTTGACGGTGAATCAGCGCGACGTGCGGGTGGCGCTGGGTCCGGCCGTGAACGCCGGTGACGTGCTGGCGGACGGGCGGAAGTTTCGTGACCTCGCCGAGTTGAAGCGATTGCTGCTGGCCGACACCGACCAGATCTTGCGGGGGTTGGCGGAGAAGTTGCTGGTGTATGCGACCGGGCACGGGATCGAGTTCACGGACGAGGCGGTGGTGAGCGACGTCGTCCGACGGACGAAGGCGCGCAACCTCGGGTTCCGCGCGCTGGTGCATGAAGTTGTGCAGAGTGAAACGTTTCGATCGAAATGAAGCCGCTGCCCCGCATCGCGGTAACGATGGGCGATCCCGCCGGGATTGGGCCGGAGCTTTGCCTGCAATTGCTGGCCAATGACGGCGTGGCGCATGAGTGCGTCCCCACTGTTTTCGGCGACGCGCGGGTTTTGCGCCGGGTGGCGGGGCGATTGGGAAGGCGGTGGGACGCCCCGGTACTGTCGTTGGACGGCTGGGCAAAATCCGCAGGCGGGCTGCGAAGGTCTTTCGTGGTGGATGTGCCGTGCGTTGAGGCGGGGGAGATTGTGCCGGGGCAGGTGGATGCGCGTTGCGGTGAAGCTGCCTTCCGCTGCGTGGTGGCCAGCATAGATGCGGCCCTGGCGGGGGAAGTGGATGCCGTGACGACCGCGCCGCTGAACAAGGAGGCTCTGCATGCGGCGGGGCATCGTTATCCGGGGCACACCGAAATCTTTGCGGAACGGATGCGGGCGGAGCGAAGTTGTATGACGTTTTTCTCCGAGGAACTTACGTGCAGCCTGGTGACCGTCCATATTGGCCTGCAGGAAGTTTCGGGAGCGCTGACGAGCCGCCGTATCGCGGATGTGATCGAGTTGACGGCCGAGGCGGTGCGCCGGCAACGGGGCCGCGAGCCGCGTCTGGCGGTGCTGGGATTGAATCCGCACGCTGGCGAGCACGGGCTGTTTGGGTGCGGCGAGGAGGAGCGGATCATTGAGCCGGCCATGGCCGTGGCGCGGTCGCAGGGGTTGAACGTGGTGGGGCCGTGGGCGCCGGACACGGCCTTCCTGCCGGTGCGCCGTCGGGAGACGGACGCGTACATTTGCATGTATCACGACCAAGCGCTGATACCGCTCAAGACCCTGGCGTTCGAAACCGCCGTCAACACGACGCTGGGGTTGCCGGTCGTCCGCACCAGTGTGGATCACGGAACGGCGTTCGACATTGCGTGGCAGGGGCGGGCCAGCGCGGCGAACCTGTTCGCCGCAGTGCGGTTGGCGGCGCAATTATCCCGCTCGCCCGCGGTTGGAAATGCCGGCAGTCTTCACCTCAACAAGCCATCGACATGAATCTGCAATCCTCGCGTCGTTCGTTTCTCCGGGCCGCTGGTGTCACGCTGGCCCTGCCGCTGTTGGAATCGGCGAAACCGTTGGTCCGTGCCGCCGCAGGGGCGGGACCAATCCGGAGGCTGGTGGCTTGCTGCACAACGCTGGGGATTCACGCCGAGAATTTGTTTCCGGCCGAGGCGGGGCGGAAATTTGCGCTGACGCCCTACCTGGAGCCATTGCGCGAGTGGCGGGAGGAGTTGACGGTGTTCAGCGGCGTGTCGCATCCCGAGGTGGATGGCGGGCATTCGAGCGAGGCGAGTTTTCTGACGGCGGCGCCGCATCCGGGGGCGAGCAGTTTTCGGAACACAATTTCGCTCGATCAACTGGCGCTGGAGAAGCTGCCACCGGCGACGCGGTTTGGCAGTCTGGTGTTGAACACGGGGAACGGCGGGACGGGGTTGTCCGTGTCGCGCAGCGGGGTGAAGGTGCCGGCGGATTACCGGCCGAGCGAGGTGTTCAAGAAGCTGTTCATCAACGGGACGGCGCGGGAGGTGGTGCAGCAGAGCGAGCGAATCCGGGACGGGCGGAGCATCATGGACGCGGTGGCGGGGGACGCGAAACGGATGTCGGCCCGGGCGACGGCGCGTGATCGGGAGAAGTTGGACGAGTATTTCACGACGGTGCGGGAGGTGGAGCAGCGGTTGAAACTGGCGGAGGATTGGGCCAAGCGGCCGAAGCCGCAGGTCTCGGTGCCGCCGCCGACGGACGTGCAGAATGCCGCGGACTTCGTGGCGCGGACTCGGCTGATGTTCGACCTCGCGCACCTGGCGCTGCAGACGGACTCGACGCGCGTCATCACGGTCATGATTGCGGGCCACAACAGCGTGCCACCCATCCAGGGTATTACGCAGGACTGGCACAATCTTTCGCACCACGGGCGTGATCCGGAAAAGCTGGCGCAACTGCGGGTGATCGAGTTGGAGCAAATGAAGCTGCTGGGCGGTTTTCTGGCGAAATTGAAATCCGCGAAGGAGGGAGGCGCAGATTTGCTGGCCAACACAATGGTGCTGTACGGATCGAATCTCGGCAATGCGTCGAGCCATGACACAAAGAACATGCCGGTGCTGCTGGCGGGGGGAGGCTTCAAGCATGGGCAGCACCTGGCGTTTGACGCGAAGAACAATTATCCGCTGCCAAACCTTTACGTCTCGATATTGCAACGATTGGGCATCGAGGCCTCCCGTTTTGCGAGCGGGACGGGGACGATGCGGGGGCTGGAATTTGCGTGAACAGAGCAGCGGTGACTCGCGGGCAGCGAAGAACGAACGGGGCGGGACGCGGGATCATTTCATGCACCTACTGTTGACTGAACCGGGTGACGAACCGTTCCTGCTGGCGGAGTGGCGGAGCGGGGCGGCGGGTGGCGGGCGGGCGGAGATGCTGGGCGGTGGATTGGTGCGGGTGGAGGCGGAGTTGCGGCGGGAGAGTTGGCCGTTGCTGGCGTTCGCGCGACAGTTGCTGCCCCTGGCCGAACCGGTGGCGGGAGCGTCGATCCGGGACTGGAGTGAACGGTTGTTCGCGGCGGTGAGCGGCCGGTTGGTGGAGGGGCAGCCGTGGCGATTGCATCTGGCGACGCACTATGGGGAACGCGGCGCGGGGGAGAACCGGGTCCGGCTCATCGGGGAGGCGCTGCGGGAGTTGTTGCGCAAGAAGCGGCGGCATTTGCTGCGCGGGCTGGAGGAAAGCGCCGCACCGTTTGGCGAGCGGACCTCGTTGGCACAGGCTTTGTTGACCGGGCCGGACGCTGGTTTCCTGTCGGTGGCCCCGGCCCCGTTGCCATGGCAATGGCGGCACAGCGTTTGGCCGTTCGTCAAAGGGGAGGTGCCGGTGGCAAGCGACAAGGCCGCGCCCAGTCGAGCTTTTGCCAAGCTGGTCGAGGCGGAACTGCGGCTTGGGCGGCGGATCGGTGCAGGGGAAACGTGCGTGGACTTGGGGGCGTGTCCGGGAAGCTGGAGTTACGTGGCGGTCAATCGCGGGGCGCGCGTGGTGGCGGTGGACCGGTCGCCGCTGCGGGAGGACTTGATGCGAGATCCGCGCGTGCGGTTCGAGCAGGGGGATGCATTCAAGTTTGTTTCGGAAGCGCCGGTGGACTGGCTGTTGTGCGATGTGATTGCGGCGCCGGAGCGGAGTGTGGGGTTGGTCTTGGACTGGCTGCGGGGGCGGCGGTGCCGCAGGTTGGTGGTGACCATCAAATTCAAGGGACACGACGAGTATGCGAAGCTGGAGCCGTTGAAGCGGGCGCTGCCGGAATTCTGCGAGGACTTTTTTCTCACGCGTTTGTGTGCGAACAAAAATGAAGTTTGCGCGGGGGGCGTGGTGCGCGGCGGAGATTACCGGCTTGCCACGGGACCTTAAGCAGCCGATAAAGAGACTGTATGACGACCCTGACAATAACGGATGCGAAGAAGAATCTGGGCCGCTGGCTCAAGGCGGCGGCGCGCGGCGAGGAGATTGGCATTCTCACGGGCGCGGATGTCATTGCCCTGCGGAAGGTGGAGGTGGAGGCGACGGATTATGCGTGGCGGGAGTATGGGGTGACCGCTGAGGAAGTTGCGCGCTACGAGCGCGAAGCGATGACCGAGCATGAGCGGCTAAAGGACAAGGGAAAATTGAAATTTCTGACAACCGCGGAACTGCAAAAGCATCGTGAAAAAGCCGCTCGTGATTAAACCCGCGGTGTTTGAGCGGTTGGCTGGTCTGCCGGCTGGTGAACGCAGTGAATGCTGGGATGCGTTGCTGCAATTGACGGAGTCTTTTGGGCGTCCGCACATTCACAGCGGGATAGGCATACGGAAACTGGGTGACTTTCTTTTCGAGTGCCGGGGCAATCGCGATCTACGGTTCCTGTTCCTGAATCTCAGTGATTGCATCGAGGTCCGATTTCTCGGAAATCACGATCAGGTGCGGAAGGAGATTCGCGGGGCGACGTCTCGATGACGCGCCGGGTGGCGGCGCACACTATCCATCTCAGAGCAATGAAATACACCTACGAAGAACTGGCCAAGATGATCGACCACTCGCTGTTGCATCCGACGATGACGGATCAGGAGCTGGAGGATGGCTGCAAACTTGCGGCGAGGTATGGGGTGGCGTCGGTGTGCATCAAACCGTACGCGGTGAAACGGGCGGCGGAGTTGCTCCGTGGGACGGGGGTTTTCGTGGGGGCGGTGATCGGTTTTCCTCACGGCAATGCCTGCACGGAATCCAAGCGTTACGAGACGGAGCTGGCGTGCCGCGACGGGGCGGTGGAGATCGACATGGTGGTCAACCTTGGCAAGGCGTTGTCCGGTGACTGGGACTACGTGGAGCAGGACGTGCGGGCGGTGTGCGACGAGGCCCACCGGCGGGGGGCACGGGTCAAAGTGATCTTCGAGAATGATTATCTGACCAAGGGCGGGGCGGGATTAAGCGGCGATGAGTTCAAACGGCGGCTCTGCCAGATTTGCGAGCGCGCCGGGGCGGATTGGGTGAAGACGAGTTCGGGCTACGGGTTCGTGAAGCAGGCCGACGGCAGTTACAATTACAAGGGTGCCACGGAGCATGACCTGACGCTCATGCGGGCGAATGTCTCGGCGAAGGTGCAGGTGAAGGCGGCGGGCGGGGTGCGGGATCTCGATGGATTGATCAAGGTGCGGGATCTGGGTGTTTCACGGTGCGGGGCGACCGCGACGGCGGCGATGCTTGACGAGTATCGGCGGCGGGAGGCGGCGGAAAGGGCGGGGCAGGGAATGGCGGCGGGCGGCGGAGCGATTGGCGCGGGGGGGTATTGAGGAGACGCTGGAGCATGCGCCTGGCCGGAGCGATTTTGATTTGCTTGTTGGCGGTGGG
>CAZUUP010000172.1:0-10281 GCA_964623105.1 uncultured Akkermansia sp. | reverse complement strand
GTTCCGCATTGCATTAGTCCCGCAGGGACGGCCGAATGCCGTCATGTCCTACATCAGTTCCTACCATCATTGCGTGTTCAGCACCAAGGAACGGCGGCCCCAGATTACACCGGCCTTGCGCGAGCGGCTCTGGCCCTTCCTCGGCGGCATCGCGCGGCAGAACCGCATGAAGGCCATCGAAATCGGCGGCGTGGCGGACCACGTTCACTTGCTGCTTTCGCTGCCTGCCACCATGTCCATCGCCAAGGCCATGCAACTCATCAAGGGCGGTTCCTCGAAATGGGTGCATGAAACGTTTTCCGACCAGCGCCTGTTTGCATGGCAGGAGGAATACGGCGCGTTCACGGTCAGCGCCTCGCGTGTGGATTCCGTCGTGCAATACATCCAGGGTCAGGAAGCGCATCATCAAAAACAGAGCTTTCAAGAGGAGTTCCTCGCCTTGCTGAAGAAGCATCGCGTGGAATATGACGAGCGGTATCTGTGGGACTGAGTCAGCCGTCCCTGCGGGACTCGCGCCCGGCGCGGGACTTCCCGGCGCTGAAGCGCCGGGCTATTGTCGGATGTCCCTTCGGGACGATGGTTCGGGTCGGGGACGAGCAGCACGAGCGCTTACTCGTAGAGAAACTCCCGCTGCCGCATCAGATACGTCACCACCGCGCGCCAGGCGCGGACGGTGTATTTGGGGTCGGGAACAGGTTGCACGAGGTTTTGGCGGCAGGAGTGAATTGCCTGCTTTTCGAAACCCTTTTTCGCCGCTGCGTCGGTGGCGAATCGTGTTCCGTCTTGTTTGCCCGGCGTTTCCTGTTAGTTTCGCCGCATGAGTTCCGAAATCATCTTCGAGGTCACGGAGGCTGAGGAAGGCGGCTATTGCGCCTCCGCACTGGGCCTCGGCATCCACACGCAAGGCAATACCTTGGAGGAGTTGCGCCTGATGGTTCGTGACGCAGTGGACTGCTATTTTGACGTCCCCGAGCAGGCGCCCAAAATCATCCGCCTCCACTTTGTCCGCGATGAAGTAATGGCTCGATGAAAACGCCCCGCGACCTTTCCGGTTTCGAACTGGCCAAGGCGCTGCGGAAGCTGGGTTAGACGGTGACGCGCCAGAGTGGCTCCCATCTCCGGGTCACGACGCAACAAGGAGGCGAGCATCACGAGGTTGTTCCGAATCACAGCCCCATCAAACTCGGCACTCTCAAGAGCATCCTCCGCAGCGTGGCGCAACACCACCGGATGCCGGTGGCGGAGCTGATGGAGTCACTTGACCTGTAGCAGGGGCATCGCTCCAAGGGAACGCTCCTCCTTCACTCGTAGAGGAACTCCTGCTGCCGGAGCAGATACGTCACCACCGCGCGCCAGGCGCGGACGGTGTATTTGGGGTCGGGAACGGGTTGCACGAGGTTTTGGCGGCAGGAGTAGATTTCCTGCTTTTCGAAGCCCTTTTTCACCGCTGCGTCGCCCACGATGCCGGCGAAGAGTTGGAAGGTGCGCTCGACCTCGGCTGAGTCGGGTTGGTCGAAGCGGCCCAGCACGCGCTGGTGGAGATGGACGATGGTGCGACGGATCTGCTCGTCTGCGCCGGGGGTGCCGGGCGCCACGTCGGGTTCGATGTGCGGGAAGAGGCGGCGGTCGCTGGGCGCGCGGCTGAAGTCCAGTGCGGTCTGCTTGCAGGCAACGTCGTTGGCGAGGATGCGTTGGATGGCCCCCATGGCGCCGCTCGGGTCGGCGGCGCGCTCGGTGACTTCCTTTGAGTCGATGCCGCCGTAGAGCATGTCGAGCTTGTCGTCGGGATGATTCAACCGGCCCCAGCCCTTGCCGAAGATGGCGGCGACCTTCCGCTCGACCTGTTCGGGTGCGAGCATGCGCACGACACCGAGATCCTCGAGTTCGGCGCGTCGCGCGGGACTGGCGGCCGTCGTTGCGAGGCCGTCGGCGCGGTAGAAGTCCGATATCACCCAATCTTTGATCACCTGCTTGAAGTTGAAACCGGCGGCGGCGAAGCGCGCGGCGATCTCCTCGATCTGTTTTCGCTGGGCCTGGTAGGCGCGGCGGCGGGCGTGGTAGAGCGGGTCTTCGAGATCCTTCGGCGGCAGCAGCGCCTTCCGGCCGGTCAGGAGGTAGCATGCGTGCTCGACCATGGCGACGGCGAAGCGCGGGTCTTTAGCTGTGCGCTCGCCGAGCCATTGCAAGGCGCGCCAGCGTTCGGTGGCGGGCAGGTTTTCGCCCTCGAAACCGGCACCGAACATGTCCTTGAACCAGCCTTCTTTCCGACGCCCGTACACGCCCTCGAACCGCCAGTAGTCCTGGAACATTCCCGCCACCGGATCGAGCGTCTTGTGACACACCACGCATTCGCTGGCCTGCATGGTGGGAATCTCATATTTCGCCGTGACCGCCGCGGCGTCGGAGACGCGGGCCGCCAGTTCGAGGACATCGACGCCAAGGAAGTGCTGGTAGTAAACCCGTGCCCGCTGGCGGTTGCGGTTGGTCTCGGTGGTCGGGTAGCGGCGCAGATACTGGAAGTTGCTCAGGAGTCCGGCGTGTGGATAGAAGCCGGTGGCTGATTCCTGGTTGTCGGCCTTGTTGCGCCCGACGAGCGCCTTGAGCTTCACCGGGATGTATTCGAACGGATCCTTGGGATCTTTGAACCGGTCCTTGATGTCATCAAAGATGCCGTAGCCGCGCGCCGAGTAGGGCGTGACCATGATGTAGTCCGCCGTAACGATTTCGGTAAAAGGCCGGTCGTGACGGACAATGTGCTCGATGAGCTTCATGGGCTCGCCCTGAATGGCTTTGCGGTAGTCGTTGGCGAGCTTGTAGCCGGCCTGGCGTCGCTCCTTTTCGTCCGCGATGTGCCCAAGGAATTCCCGGTTCTGGTTCGTGTTTTGGTACCATCCGCGCGTGGTGCTGAAGTGATCGTAGGAGAGCACCGTCTCGGCGCTGTCATCCAGGCCGACGGTGAGGAAGATGTCGTTGAAGGCCTCGCGCAGCCGGGTGTAGAAGGCGTCTTCCTTGAGGATGCCGTCGAGGATCGGGGGCAGGCCCTTCAATCCCTGGCTGGCGACCGCGCTGGTTTCCGCCTCGGTGGGCAGCCGGCCGGCCAGTGACAGGGTGATGCGCCTCAGCAGGCGGCGATCCTCGAGCATCAGGACGCCGTCGAAGAAGGGAGGCGCGTTCTTGTCCTCGGCCGAAACGCCGGCGGATCGCGGGGCTGGCGGGGCGTTTATGCGGCGGACGAATTCGGCGAGCACGCGGTAGCCGGGCGAATCGGGCGCCAGCGCGTCTTCGCCGCCGTGCTTGAGCTTGCCGACGGCTTTCAGCAGCAGGCGTGACTCGTCACCCGCATCCTTCTCTTTCAAGCGGGCCATCCGGGCGAAGGCATCGCGGTTGTGTCGCAGGGTCTCGGGCTGTCCCCCTTCCGGGCTGCGCCGGGGATCGAGCAGGAGGAATTTGCTGTCCTCGGCATCGCCGCCGGACTTGTGGCATTTGAGGCAGGAAGTGGCGCCAACCTTGGGCCACACCTCGTCGTTGAAGAAATCATCCACGGCGGCGCAACCGGCGCCGTTGTAGGGCCGCAATTCCGCGCCCGATGCGACGCTGGAGGCCAGCGTCAGCGCGGCGAAAAGCAACCAGACTCGGAAGATTGACGCGATCATTATTGCGACGTTGGACGCAACCGGGAACGAATCGTGAGAAACAATTTCTTGCCGCGGTCTCAGTCGCGCCGGCACTGGTGGACGGGGCTCGGAGCCGGTAGTCGAACCAGCCCCAGGAAGTGCGGGCAGTGCGGGGGGCCGACGGCGCGGAAACTCCCGCGTGGACGAGCGCACCATGCGGACGCAGGTGACGAAGCCTGATTATCTGGCCTTTTGTTTCGCAGCTTTGCCCGGCGCAGCGGCGGCGGTCTTGGTGCGGGGCGAAAGGTATTGCTCGAACACGTCGCCGCGGCCGAGGACGCGCGGGTCGTTTTGCTTCTTGAGTTCCGCGAGCAACTGCGTGCGCAGGGCGGCAGTTTGTTCGGCGTAGGCGGTGTCGGCGGCGAGGTTTTTCACGCAGTCGGGATCGCTGGCGAGGTCGAAAAGCTGTTCGGCTGGCCGCTTCCCAAACGCATGCTGCCAGAAGGGATCCTGCTCGCCGTTGTCCGTGAACAGTGTTTTGGAAGGGCTGGCGTCGGTGTCCTTCAAGCCGAGTTCGGGATTGCCGCAGGGCCAGCGGTCGGGCGCGAAGTTGTACACGTAGAACAGGCTGCCAACGCGAATCGCGCGGGCGGGATAGCCCAGACCCGCCGGCGAACCGGGCCGCGCCAGCACGTCGTTGCGCTCGCGGCCGACGATCACAAAACCGCGGTCGGTCCGGGGGATGTTGCGGAACAGGTCGGCAATGCTGCGGCCGGTGAGCGGCGCCATGCCGTGGGCGGTGCCGTCCACGGAGAGCAGTTCGAGAAACGTGGGCGCGAGGTCGATGAAACTGACGAATTCCCCGACCCGGCGGCCCGGCTTCGTAATGCCTGCGGGCCAGCGGGCGACAAACGGAATGTGATGCGCGTCGTCGTAGGTGTGACCTTTCACGCGGGGAAACGGCATGCCGTGATCGGAGGTGACGATCACGAGGGTGTTCTTGGTTTCGCCGCCGGCCTCGAGCGCGGCAAGGAGCGACCCGACCTGGGCGTCGAAAGCTTCGACCTCGACGGCGTAGTCGAGCATGTCGCGGCGGATCAGGTCGTTGTCCGGCCAGTAGGCGGGCACGCGGTCGATGTCGGCGGTCTTTTTGCCCGCGGCGAGGCCGGAGTCGCGTTCGTAGCCGCGGTGCGGAAAATGGCTTCCGAACCAGTAGAAGAACGGTGCGCCTGCGGGCCGCGCCTGGAGGAAGGCGGTCAGTCCCGCGCCGGGATTCCGATCGTCCTTCCGGCCGGCCGAGGCGAGGGCGAAATTTCGCGGGGTGCCGTCGGCTAGCTTCGCCTCGCCGGGGCCCCAAGTTTTGCCCGCGCCGCCGGTGTGGACGCCTGCCTTTGCCAGGGCTTCACTGAAGGCCATGAATTTGGCGGGAAAATAGGGCTGATGATTGGCGGCGTCTTCGAGTTGCCAGGGATTGCGGCCGGTGAGAATCGCGGCGCGCGAGGGGGCGCATTTCGAGGTCGGCGTGTAGGCGTTGTCGAAGACGAGTCCCTGTCCGGCGAGGCGGTCGATGTTGGGGGTCTTCACCCAGCGGCATCCATACGCCTCGCCGAAGTGCCGGGAGGCGTCATCGGCGATGATGAAGAGGATGTTGGGGCGGGGAGCAGCGGCCGGTGCAGCGGGGGTCGGAACGGCCGTCGCGAGGATCGCGAGCGAGAAGGCGAGAGCGAAGGGAGGCATAAATTGGCGGGGAGAGTCAGGCTTTCTTTTTGGCACGCGGACGTTTGGCGGGTCCCGGGGCGGCGTCGGTCGATTGCCCGGGCGGGACGGCATCTTTGAGGAAGGCGTCAAGCCGGGCGCGGAGTTCCTTCACCTTGCCGGGCTGGGTGGCGGCGAGGTTTTTCGTTTCGCCGATGTCATCGGCGAGATTGTACAGCTCGACCGCGCCTCGCAGGTTGGTGGCGGCGGCGGGCGTCTCTTCGGCGTCTTTGTCGCTGGGGTTGACGAGGAGCTTCCAATCGCCCATGCGAACGGCGGCCTTTCCCGGAGAGGTGCCGTGCAGCAGAAGGGCGTCGTGCGGGGACCCGGCACCTTGGGTGAGTACGGGCCAGATGTCGAGGCCGTCGGGCGGGAGCTTTTGTGCTGCCGGAGCGCCGGCGAGTTTGAGGAGGGTGGGATACCAGTCCACGGCGTGAAGCGGTTCCTTGACGGTGATGCCGGCGGGGATTTTGCCGGGCCAGGTGGCGAAGGCGCAGACCCGGATGCCGCCTTCATAGATGGTGCCCTTGCCGGCGCGAAGGGGCGTGTTCATCGTAGTCCGGCCGGGTCCGGGTCCGCCATTGTCGCTGGAGAAAACGATGAGCGTGTCCTGGCGGAGCCCTCGCTCGTCGAGCGCAGCGGTGATCTGCCCAATGGCTTCGTCCACGGCGGCGAGCATGCCGGCGATGGAGCGGCGCGGTTCGGGCAGATTTTGGTACGGCTCCTTGTAGCTGGCGGGCACCTGATGCGGAGCGTGGATGCCATTGAACGGGACGTAGAGAAAGAGCGGTTTGTCCGCAGGTTTCGCGCGGATGATCCGGCAGGCTTCGCGGGCGATGAGATGGGTCGAGTAGCCTTCCTCCTTCGAAGGTTGATCGTTGCGATACCAGTCGTGTTTTCCGTCGCGGGTGTGGGTGAAGTAGTCGATGGCGCCAAACATGTGGCCGTATTGCTGGTCGAAACCGCGGCGCGTTGGCGTGTAGGCGGGCTGGAATTCGCCGAGATGCCATTTGCCGCAGATGGCGGTGGCGTAGCCCGCCTCGCGCAAGGCCTGTGGCAGCGTACGTTCCGCCAGCGGCAAACCCCACGGCGCGCCGGGGCGCACGACGGTGTAGATGCCGGTGTGTGTGGCGTATCGACCGGTCATGAGAGCCGCGCGGGTCGGCGAGCAGACGGGCTGGACATAGTAGGAATCGAGGATCGCACCGGCCCGTGCGAGCTGGTCGATGTTGGGCGTGCGGATGGCGGTCCCGCCCATGAAACCGCAGTCGGCGCGGCCGAGGTCATCAATAAGCAGGTAGATGATGTTGGGCGCAGTGCTGGCGGCGCGGCTGGTGGTCGGAAGGGCGAACAGGCCCGTGAAAGCAAGTGCGACGAGGGCCAACAGGGATGGCGATGAAAGCCGATGCGGAGCAAGGGGTCGTTGCATATCCCCCGAAGAATACTTGTGGCCGGGGGAGAATGGAAAGGCCCGGCTCGAGGGAATGAACTGGATGGTGGAGCCGGAAGTTGTTGGTCGAAGGGACGGAAGGAACAACGGTGACTCTCGGTCGGCGGAGCGTGATTGTGGAATGCGGTGACTCGTCACCGTTTTCCCGAGGCGACTTGTCGCCGTCGAACTGCGGAGGGCGTGACGATGAGGAAGGGGCGTTCACGGCTCGCGCCAGCGGTGGCATGCCCGCGGGATCGGAGTCGCACGGAAGTTCGACGGCGACGAGTCGCCTGCGTCAAAGCGGTGACGAGTCACCGCACTCCAAGATGGTTGCGGCGCGACGGGGCCTTTGCTGATGCCGTGGTTCGGATCAGTTCTTTTTGTTCTGCCGGCCCTTGGCGGAACCCCGGTCGCGCAGCGGCCAGTCGGGGTGCTCGGTGCGGGCGGACTTGAAGAGCGATTCGGCTTTGGCGAGTTGATCCGGTTTACCCGCCGCGAGGTCGGTCCGCTCGCCGGGATCAGATTTGAGATCGTAGAGTTCGGTCTTCGCGTTGAGGCCGTTTTTCACCGCCTTCCAATCGCCGAAGCGGACGGCCTGGAGCGACGGGCCTTCGTGCAGTTCCCAGTAGAAGTAATCCCGCTGGGGTGCGGTACCGCCCTTGAGGAAGCTCACGAGGGACAGGCCGTCGGGCTTGAAATTGTCGGGCAGTTTCGCGCCCGCGAGTTCGGCGGCGGTGGGAAGAAAATCCCAGAATGCCCACGGCTCGTGGCTGACGCGTCCGGCGGGCACCGTGCCGGGCCAGCGCGCAATGGCGGCCTGCCGCAGCGCGCCTTCGTAGAGGCCGCGCTTGAAGCCACGCAGGCCGTTGGCCGCCTGGTCGAAGAGCTTGCCGATTTCCGATTGCGGATTGAACGAGGAGCCATTGTCGCCCGCCGTCATCACGAGGGTTTTGTCGTCAAGTCCCAGTTCTTTCAACAGCGCGAGCAGTCGGCCCACGTCGGCGTCGAGACGGGTGACCATGGCGGCGTAGTTCTTCTGCTGGGTGGTCCACGGCTTGTCCCGGTAGATGCCCTGATCGTTGATCTGGAAAGTGCCGTGTGGCAGCGTGATCGAGTAGTAGAGGAAGAACGGACGGTCCCGGTTGGCTCGCACAAATTTCAGCGTTTCATCGGCAAGGAGGTCCTGCGCGTAGATCGGTCCCCTGCCATCGACCCTGGTGTTGCCGTCGTTGCCGGGCAACTCGAAGCGCTGATCGTCGCGGTACAGATATTTCGGGAAGTAGCTGTGCGCGTGGCGCTGGCAGTTGTAGCCGAAGAAGTGGTCGAAGCCGACTTTCAGCGGGCTGCCCGTGGTATCGAACATGCCCATGCCCCATTTGCCCACGCAGGCGGTTGCGTAGCCGGCGGACTTGAGAATCTGCGCGACGGTGACCGTTCCAGCGGGCAGGGGCTTCTGGCCCTCGGGTTGCACTTCACGGTTCGCGCGGATGGGCGAGTGGCCGGTATGAAGCCCGGTGATGAGCGAGGCGCGGCTCGGCGCGCAGACGCTGGTGCCGCAATACCCCTGGGTGTAGCGCGTGCCTTCGCGGGCCATGCGGTCGAGGTTCGGCGTCTGGATCAGCTTCTGGCCGTAACAGCCGAGATCGCCTTGGGCAAGGTCGTCGCTGAGGATGAAGATAAGGTTGGGTTTTGCGGGGGCGGCGGTGAGCTGGCCGCAAAGAACGCAAAGAATCGCAAAGAGGTAGAGGGGGTTGTTCATGGAGGTTTTCATGGAAGTGATTTCCGCCAGGCGAGGGCCGCGCCTTTCAATCGGGCAGCAGTGGCGGTTGCCGATTCGACGAGGTTTTGCGCCTCGTTCGGGTCGGTGGCGAGATTGTAAAGTTCGGTTCCGGTGCCATCGGCGTTCACAAGGAGTTTCCAATCGCCGTCGCGCATGGCGACGTTCGGGGACTTTGCGCCGGGCTCGTTCGGATAGGGAAACGCGCGGATACCGGAACGGCCGGCGGGTGCGGGTTTGCGTCCGTATTCCCAGAAAAGTGGCTGGTTGCGAACGGTCTTCCCGCCTTTGAAAGCAGGGGACAAATCCTCGCCGTCGAACTTCATCCCCGAAGGCGGCGGCACTCCCGCCAGCGCGCAGAGGGTCGGAAAGAAATCCACGGCGCTCACGACGGTCGTGGTGTTCACTTTACCGGCGGCGACCACGCCCGGCCAGCGGACGATGAGCGGGGTGCGGATGCCGCCTTCGTAGAGACTCCACTTCATGCCGCGCAGGCCGCCGGTGCGCGTGCGGTTGAGGGAAGGCTCGGGGCCGTTGTCGCCGGCGAGGAGGACGAGGGTGTTTTTCTCCATGCCGAGTTCGCGCAAGCCGTCGAGGAGCCGCCCCACCTGCCGGTCGGTCTCGGTCAGCACGTCGCGATACTTCGCGGCGAAATCGCGGTCGTCCTTGCCCTCCTTCGGGCGATACGGCGTGTGGACGTCGTCGAGCCAGAGGTTCACGAGCCACGACCGCGCGCCACTCTTCTTCGCGAAGGCCAGCGTCTCGTCCACCATCCAGCGCGTGCGATCGTGGCGGGCGACTTGTTGTGGCTCGCGGTTGGTGCTCCACGGCACGGTCTGGAGGCCAAGCGGCGCGGCGGGTTCGGGGCTCTCGTAGGTGCCGAGGCCGACATCGTAGCCGTAGGCTGAAAACTTCGGCGCGTTCGTCACGTCCCGTCCGCCGCCGAGATGCCACTTGCCGATGTGCGCCGTGGCGTAGCCGGCCTCCTTGAACGTGCGCACGAAGGAGGGCGCTTGCGGGTCGAGAAAGTCCGGTTGCCCGCCCTCGGCATTGCCCGCGCGGCTTTGGAGATAACTGGTGATGCGCCAGCGCGCCGGGAACTGGCCGGTGATGAGCCCGCACCGCGAGGGCGAACAGATCGGCGAGGCAACGTAGAACTGTGTAAAGCGGGTGCCGTCGCGCGCAAGCCGGTCCATGCGTGGTGTGGGCACGCCCGCGCCGCCGTTTGCGCCGAGGTCGCCCCAGCCCAGGTCGTCCACGAGGAGGAAGAGGACATTGGGCCGGGCGGGCGCGGCGAGGGATTGGCCGCAAAGAACGCAAAGAAGCGCAAAGAGGGGCAGGAAGGCTTTCAAGATCATGGCGGTCCGTTCCGGTAATTTGCCAAGTAATCATCGACAACAAGGGGCACCGCAATCCATGAGCTCCGAAAAGGACCGTTTCGGTACGTCCCGTCAACTGAGTGGCTGGCGGCGGCCAAAGCAGCCATCAGCGCTCGCCCGCAGCGCGCAGCACCCGGTCGGCGAGGCGGTCGGAAATCCAAAAGCGTGCCTTTACGCGCAATTCGGCCAGCAGCGGTTCGATGGCGGAAATCAGGCCTCGCTGTCGCGCCTCGGCGAGGCACCCGAGTGTGCCGGTGTAGCGGAGTCCGTTGGTCGCGGCCAATTCGCGGGCGGCGAGCTCGTCCAGCAGCAACAACGAGTCGG
>CAZUUP010000171.1:0-10317 GCA_964623105.1 uncultured Akkermansia sp. | reverse complement strand
GGAAGGCGGTTCCCAGCGAACCCGTGAAACTCCCGTGGTGACGCGGCGCCCGTCGGCACCGGATCCGGCGGTGGCGCGACGGTCCGGGGAGCGGTTTGTCCCGTGAGCAGCGAATCCCCACCGCCCACGAAGCTCTCCGTGGCCGAGCGGCTGTTGCTGAGGCTTTCCCGGGCCGTCCAGCGGCATCCCCACTGGTTCGTCTGGCCGCCGGTGCTGCTGTGAATCGCCAGCATCGCCTACACGGGCCTGCGTCTCAATATCTCGACCAGCCGCGACGACCTCGTCGGTGCCGACAAGAAGTACCACCGGAATTTCCTCAATTTCAAAAAGGAGTTTCCCGGGCAGGACGACCTCGTGGTGATCGTCGAGAGCGAACGGCCGGAGAAAAACCGGCAGTTCGTAGAACGGCTTGGGAGCAAGCGCGAGGCCGAGACGAACCTGTTCACCGATGTCTTCTTCAAGGGGGACTTGAAAATGATGGGGCCCAAGGCACTGCTCTTCGTGCCCGAAAAGGATCTGACCGAGTTGCGCCGGACGCTGACGGAGTTCAAGCCGTTCGTGGAGAAATTCGCCACGGCCACGAATCTGGCATCCCTCTTCCAGCTCGTGAACACGCAGTTCCGCACGGCCAAGCGCGAGACCAACGCCGAAAACAGCTCCCTGGTCTCCGCCCTGCCCGCCCTCGGGCGCATCATCCAGCAGGCGGCGGATTCCGTGGTACGTCCGGGGACGCCGCCGTCGCCCGGCGTGGCCGCGTTGTTCGGGGACAGTCCGGAGGCCGATCAGGAGATTTACATCACTTTCAATCACGGCCGCATCTTCCTGGTGACCGCCCATGCCCGCGCGGAGCATTTGAACGCGGACGCCGTGGTGCGGATGCGGGAATTGGTGACGGAGACCCAGCGCGAAGTGGGAGGCGTCAACACCGGCATCACCGGGGAACCCGTGCTGGAAATCGACGAGATGAACCAGTCGCAGGCCGACACGATGGTGGCCACGGTGGTGTCGCTGGTGATCGTGATGGTGATCTTCATCTACGGGTATCGCGAAACCGGCCGACCGCTCAAGGCGACGCTGTGCCTGATTGTCGGGCTGGGATACACGATGGGCTTCACCACCCTGGTGGTTGGCCACCTGAACATTCTGACCATCACCTTCGCACCAATTCTCATCGGGCTGGCGATTGATTTCGGCGTGCATCTGGTCACGCGCTTTGAAGAGGAACTGCGGCAGGGACGCACCGAGGGCGAGGCAATCGAAAAGGCCATGGTGAACACCGGGCTCGGGATATTCACGGGCTGCTTCACCACGGCGGGGGCGTTCTTCGCGATGGGCATCACCGATTTCCGCGGCATTCAGGAGATGGGGATCATTTCCGGCGGTGGCCTGCTGATCTGCCTCGTGCCCATGATGACCCTGCTGCCGGTCCTGCTCCTGCGCGGCCGGCAGAATGTCCTGGATCGCAACCTCGCAGCCGTCGCGGACGTCCGCGCCCGCCTGGAGCGCCTGTGGTTGGACCGGCCGGTCGTCGTCGCGGGCCTGACGCTGGGATTGACGGCCCTGGCGGTGTGGCAGTCGCGGGTGGTTCATTTCGACTACAACCTGCTGAACATGCAGAGCGCCGGGTTGCCGGCCGTGGTGTTCGAGAAGAAGCTGATCAACTCCGCCTCCAACTCGGTGCTCTACGGCGTGGTGGTGGCGGATTCCCTGCCTCAGGCGGCGGCGCTGGAAAAGCGCCTAAGCCGTTTGCCGGCAGTTTCCAATGTCCGGTCCATGAGCCAGTTCTTGCAGGGCGACGAAACGGAGAAACTCAAGTTAATCCGAGCGATCAAGGACGGCGTTGCCGACATCCGGTTCGCCGAGCCGGACCGGACCGGGGTGGATGTTCCCCTGCTCAGCCAGACGCTGTTTTCCCTGCAAGGCTATCTGGGCGCGGCCAGCGCAGAGGTCACGAAAGAGGGGGACACCAATCTGCTCCGACAGCTCCAGTCCGTCAGCGACTCAATCTCGCTGCTGCGGAAAAACATGCTCAGCCAGAACAACGCCCTGTCCTCCGCCAAACTGGCCGCTTTCCAACGGGCGTTGCTGGATGATCTCCGCGACACGTTTCGCACCATTCAGGAGCAGGACGACCGGACCGGCCTCCGCATCGAGGACCTGCCCGGTCCGCTGCGCAACCGGTTCATCGGTCGCACAGGAAAGTATCTTTTGCAGGTGTATCCGAACGACGATGTCTGGCAGCGTGGGCCACAGGAAGAATTCGTCCGGCAGTTGCGCACAGTGGATCCCGACGCCACAGGTACGCCCGTGCAATTGCTCGAATACACCACCCTCCTCAAGAACAGCTATGTCGAGGCCGCCTATTATGCCTTGGGCGCCATCGCGGTGCTCGTCGGGTTTCACTTCCGCAGCATTGTCTGCGTGGTGCTGGCCCTGCTGCCGGTAGTCGTGGGGGCGCTGTGGATGGGGGGCGTCATGGGTTGGCGCGGCATCCCCTTCAATCCCGCCAACATCATGACCCTGCCGCTGGTCGTTGGCGTCGGCGTCACCAACGGCATCCACATCCTCAATCGCTTCGCCGAGGAACGAAACCCCGGCATTCTTGCCAAGAGCACGGGCAAGGCGGTCCTGGTGTCCGGACTGACGACGATTGCGGGGTTTGGCAGCCTGATTCTGGCCGAGCATCAGGGCATCGCCAGTTTGGGATTCGTGATGGCGGTCGGTACGACCACGTGCATGGTCGCCGGATTGACGTTTCTGCCCTCCGTTTTGCAGTTGTTGATGCGCTGGGGATGGCGGCTAAAAAAAGAACCCAGCGGCAACAATGCACTGTCACCGCTGGGGCAATCGGAACCGAGTTGAAGATCAAATCTCCTCGGGCACCCTAGCAGCGGACAACCTATCGGCTTGGCCGTATTCGTCAATAATATTCCTTCCTGCATCAATAGTCGCACTAAACAGCAAATCGTTATCGCTACAGTAAAAACCCACGCCACGGTTCCCTTCGGTCGATTCCGAGAATATTCGCGGTGCCGCTTGACGGTCCCCATTTCGTTCCTACTATCCCCCCGCCTCCGGTACCACCTGAACGGCATGGTCAATCATCGCAACATTCTCCTGCTGACAATCTTGCTGCTCCCCGGAGCGATGTCGTGGGCAGCCGATGCCGGGCGGGGGATTTCCGCCGGACCGTTGTTCCAACGATATACCACCGCCACCACCCACGCCTTGCGGGAAGAGGCCTTCGGACCGCTCTGGTACCGCGAGCAGGAAGGCGAAAACTCGACGTGGGCGCTGCCGCCGCTGCTTTCTCACACCCGGAACACGGGCGCGGATACCGAGGAATTCGACGCCCTCTACCCGCTGCTGACCTACGATCGGGCCGGCAAGGAATCCCGGTATCAGCTCTTCCAGTTGCTCAATTTCGCCACCGGCAACTCGCAGGATGACCAGATCAGCCGGCGTTTCTCCCTGTTCCCCTTCTTTTTCCTCCAGCGGTCCGAGAATCCCGAAAAGAACTACACCGCCCTCTTCCCGTTCTACGGCACCGTCAAAAACCGCCTGTTGCGGGATGAAATCCACGCCGTCCTGTTCCCGCTCTACTCGCAGACGCGTAAAAAGGACGTCGTGACGGAGAACTACCTTTTTCCCGTGGGACACCGCCGCCGCGGCGACGGACTCACCGGCTGGCAGGTCTGGCCCATCGTCGGTCACGAGCAGAAGGACATCACCACCAAGACCAACCTCCACGCCGAGGTCGAAATGGTTCCCGGCCACGACAAATGGTTTGTCGCCTGGCCGCTTTACCTGCGCGCCCGCGGCGGCATTGGCACCACCAACCCGGTGGACAGCCTGGCCGTCCTCCCCTTCTACAGCCGCGTCCAGTCGCCCCAGCGGGAAACCACCACGTGGCTCTGGCCCTTCTTCAATCACACGATCGATCGCGAGAAACACTACGAGGAGTGGGACCTCCCGTGGCCGCTCGTCGTCTTCGCCCGGGGCGAAGGCAAGACCGCCAACCGCGTCTGGCCGTTCTTCAGCCAGGTCCGTAACCCCGTGGCCGAAAGCTCCTTCTACCTCTGGCCGCTCTACAAAT
The DNA here is from genome assembly GCA_964623105.1 of uncultured Akkermansia sp. GTDB lineage: Bacteria > Verrucomicrobiota > Verrucomicrobiia > Limisphaerales > BJHT01 > BJHT01. The sequence goes on along the minus strand of CAZUUP010000171.1, from coordinate 6,221 downwards.
ACAACCGCTTCCATTCCGACCCCGTGGATCGCGAGCGCACCCGCATCCTGTTCTTCCTCTATTCCCAGACGCGCGAGCAAAACACGGAGACCGGCGAATACCGCCGCCGGACGGACTTGTGGCCCCTGTTCACCTCCCGCCGCGATTTCGCCGGCAACGAACGCCTCCAAATCCTCGCCCCGCTCGAACCCCTGGTCCCCAACAGCAAAAGCATCGAGCGCAACTACTCCCCCCTCTGGTCCCTCTGGCGGCAGGAAAAGAACGCCCGCACCGGCGAGACCAGCCAGTCACTGCTCTGGAACCTCTACCGCCGCGAAACCAACCCCGAGGCGAAAAAGCTCTCGCTCCTCTTCGGCCTCGTCCAGTATGAATCCACGCCGGAAGCCAGCGGTTGGCGATGGTTTCATCGGGGTGGCACCCGTCCCGCACCGCGCCAACCCGACGCCCTCCCGGCACCCTGACTGAACTGCAACCATGTTCCGCGACATCGGACAACTCGTCTTGCTGGCCTGGCAGACTCTTCTCGCGCTGCCCCTCGTCTGGCGGCAGCGCCGGAAGGTCTTCGAGCAACTGTTTGAAATGGGCAACGCCAGCCTGTTCGTCGCCTGCATCGTCTCCATCTTCATCGGCGGCGTCATCACCTTGCAAACCGGCCCCACGCTGGTCGAACGCGGCCTCGCCAGCGCCGTCGGCGGCCTCGTCGGCCTCTCCATGTGCAAGGAACTCGGCCCCGTCATGATGGCCATCCTCATCGCCGGCCGCATCGGCTCGGCCATCGCGGCCGAGATCGGTTCCATGGCCGTGTATCAGGAGATCGACGCCCTGCGAACGATGAACATCAGCATCGTCCGCTACCTCGTCCTGCCGCGCGTCGTCGCCATCAGCATCGCGCTCCCCGCCCTCACCGTTTTCGCCATCATGGTCGGCTGGCTCGGCGGCGCAATTGTCGCCAATTACAACACCCAGATTTCCATCTCCTACCAGGGCTTCTTCACCAACCTCCGTCAGGTCGTCGAAGTCGGCGACGTGGTCAAAGGCATCATCAAGGCCTTCGTTTTCGCCGTGGTCATCGGCGTCGTAACCTGCCACCAGGGCCTCAAGACCATCGGCGGTCCGCGCGGCATCGGCCGCTCCGTCACCAAGGCCGTCGTCAACTCGATCGTCCTCATTCTCATCCTCGACTACTTCGTCACCCGCATCCTGATGGAGTTCAAGTCCTGATCCGCCCCGACATGAGCGATCCCACCCAACGCGACCCCAGCGTCAACGTCACCATCCGTGGCTTGTGCAAGTCGTTTGGCGCCGAGCCGGTGCTTAAAGGCATCGATCTCGACATCCAGCGCGGCGAAATCTTCGTCATCATGGGCCCCAGCGGCTCGGGCAAGAGCGTCCTCCTCAAGCACATCATTGGCCTCGAAACCCCCGACGCCGGAGAAATCCTCATCGAAGGAGAATCCATCCGGAACCCCGGCGTGATGGACAAATACCGCATGGCCATGGTGTTCCAGTCCGGCGCCTTGCTCAACTCCCTCACTGTCGGTGAAAACGTCGGCCTGTATCTCACCGAACACCGCCTCAAGCCCCCCGCCGAAATCGACCGCATCGTCTCCGAAAAACTCGAACTGGTCGGCCTCAAGGGCCGCGAGGAAATGTACCCCAGCGAGCTTTCCGGCGGCATGAAAAAGCGCGCCGCCATCGCCCGTTCCCTCGTCATCGAGCCCCAGCTCATCCTCTACGACGAACCTACCAGCGAGCTCGACCCGCTCATGGCCGTCACCATTGGCGAGGAAATCCTCAATCTCAGCCGTCGCATCCACGTCACCTCCATCGTCGTCAGCCATGACCGCGACCTCGCCTTTGGCATCGGCGACCGCATCGCACTCATCCACGAGGGCCGCATCATCCTCGTCGGCACGCCGGACGAACTCCGCGCCTCCGTCGATCCCATCGTCCAAAAATTCCTGACCGCCGACCACAAATTGAAACCCAAACAGCCATGAAAAGTTCCCTCGAAACCAAGTTGGGCGTCTTCTTCGCCATGGTCCTCATCGCCGCGGTGATCATCCTCGAAATGGCCGGCGGCTCCGACCTCTTCAAGCGCGGCTACCACGTCTCCGGTTACTGGAACAACGTGATGGAACTCAAGGAGGGCGACCTCGTCAAAATGGCCGGCAAACCGGTCGGCAAAGTTGAGAAGATCGAGTTCGCCGACGAAAAGGTGCGCGTCGTCATGAAGCTGGACAGCAAGTTCCCGGTGAAAACCGACAGCAAGGCCACCATCAAGTTCGCCGGGCTCATGGGGCAGAACTACGTCGCACTCACCCTCGGTTCCTCCAAGACTCCCAAGTTTGAGGACGGCGGGGTTATCGAGACCACCGAACAGGCTGACTTCAGCGCCATCATGGCCAAACTCGACAACGTCGCCTCCGGCGTCGAAAACATCACCAAGACCTTCAGCGGCGACTCGATCCAGAACGTCCTCGGACCGATGACCGACTTCCTCAAGCAGAACAACCCGAAGCTCACCGCCACCATCGGCCACATCCAGACCATCTCCGGCCAGATCGCCGAGGGCAAGGGCACCGTCGGCAAGCTGATCAATGACGACGCCCTCTACAATGCCAGCCTCAGCACCGTCACCAACCTCAACTCCGCCGTCGCCAGCTTCAACTCCACCGCCGCCGACCTCAAAGACATCCTCGCCGAGGCCAAGACCGCCGTGAAGAACGCCCAGACCATCGTTGCCGAACTCAACGAGGGCAAAGGCACCATCGGCAAGCTCCTCAAGGACGACTCCCTCCACCGCGAATCCACCGCCGCCCTCGCCAAGCTCAACGAACTCATGGACGGCATCAAACGCGGCGAAGGCTCCGCCGGCAAACTCCTCAAGGACGAGAAGCTTTATTCCGAGGCGGCGACAGCGATGACGCAGCTCAAGGAGATTTTCGAGAAGATCAACCGCGGCCAGGGCTCCGTCGGCAAACTCGTCAATGACGACAGCCTCTTCAAGAACGCCAAGATGACCCTCCAGAAACTCGACAAGGCCACCGAGGGCCTCGAGGATCAGGGACCCCTGAGCATCCTGGGCATCGCCGTCCAAAGCCTGTTCTGACGACCGGCCGGCACGACGGAGGTTGGCGGGTTACCCGTGCATTATCCCGCCGGAGACCGCCGAGCGGCGTTCCCGGAGGATTTCCTTGTCGATCACGCCGTCCTTCATCACCAGGACGCGCTGAGCCCGCGCGGCCACTTCGTCACCATGCGTCACCAGCACGATGGTTTTGCCGTCGGCATTGAGCTTGTCGAGCAGGTCCAGAACCTCGAGGCCGGTCTTGGAATCCAGATTGCCGGTGGGTTCGTCGGCGAGAATCAGCAGCGGGTCGTTGACGAGGGCGCGGGCAATGGCCACGCGCTGCTGCTGGCCGCCCGAGAGTTGCTTTGGCCGGTGATCCAGCCGGTGGCCGAGCCCGACGAGTTTGCCGAGGCTGACGCAGTGCTCGTAGCAATCGGCCAGATCGCGGCCCTGATAGAAAAGCGGGACGTGGATGTTCTCGATGACGGTGAGCTGGTGGATGAGATTGTAGGACTGGAAAACAAATCCGAGGGTGCGGCCCCGGAAGGCCGAGAGCTGATCGTCGTTCATGGTGGCGACATCTTCGCCGCCCAGAAAATACTTTCCCGAAGTCGGGCGGTCGAGGCAGCCGAGCACATTGAGGAGCGTGGATTTGCCGGAGCCGGACGCGCCCATGATGGCGACGTAGGAGCCTTTTTCGATGACGAGACTGACACCCCGGAGGGCGTGAACCTCGACATCTCCCATGGTGTAGGTCTTGTAGAGGTTCTCGATCCGAATGATTTCCCGGGAACTCATCAGCGGCGGTCTAGGGGCCGGTGGGCGCCGCGGGTTTGGGGGCTTTGGCAGGTTTGGCGGCTTTGTCCGGCGCGGCGACGGGCGCGGGACGTCCGGCATCCGGCGGCAACGGGCCAGCCGGCGGGGACTTGGGTTTGTGGCCGGTGAGCACCGCGCGGACATCCGGTCGGGAACCTTCCTTGCGGCTGCCGTCCTTGTTCACGGCGTGGAAGCGATTGGTAATCTCGGAGCCGTCGCTCTCGGCGGCTTCCTCCTGCCCTAGCGAGTCGGCATTGGACAGGGCGGCGAGCAGCACGCGGTCGCCTTCCTTGAGGCCGGACTTGATTTCAATGAAGCGATCGTTGAACAGGCCGACTTCGACGGGCGACGGGACATCCCGCGCGCCGCGCCGCACAAAGCAAACCTGCTGGTTTTTGAGGGTGGTGACGGCCTGAATCGGGACAGTGACGACCTCGGTAAGGTTGGTGACGACGATTTCCGCGCGCCCGGAGACGCCGGGTTTGACATCAAGCAACTGGTCCTCGATCTGCACCTCGGTCGTATAGACTTTGAGGTTGGGATTGTAGTATTTGCTCGTGGCGTCGGGGAGGACGGCGACCTTGCGGACAACGCCGGCGAACTGGCGGTCCGGAAGCGAATCGATGGTGACGTAGGCCTTGAGGCCGGGTTTGACTTGGCGGACGTGCGATTCGTGAACCTTCACCTCGATCATCATCTGGGAAATGTCGGGGAGCTTGATGAGGTCCTGTTTCTGGCGAACGGTGGCACCTTCCTCGATGGGGGTGCCAGAGGTTGAAGTGACGGTGGCGTAAACCACCAGACCGTCGGCGGGTGCCCGGATGGTCACCAGTTTCAACTGCTCCTTGAGTTGCGCGAGCGTCTCCTGCTGGAGGCGGAAGGTGGAATCCTTGGCGGTGACGTCGGCCTCGGCGGCGAAGAGCAGCGAGGCGTTGCGTTGCTTGATCCGGAGGAGTTCCAGACGCGCCTGTTCCGCGGCGGACTCCAGTTGGCGGATCTTTTTCGGATAATCATATTTCTCGGCCAACCGCAGTTCCTCGTTGGCCTGCGCAATGGTGATCTCCTGCCGTTTGACGGTGAGCAGATCGGCCTCCAGTTCGGAGCGGGTGGCGTAGCCCTTCTTCTCGAGGGTGGTGGTCCAGTTGAGGCGGTCCTTGGCGCGCTGGATTTCCTCGGCGGCGATGGTGACGCGGGCCTCGATGCCCTTTTTCTGCTGGGGCCAGTCGCCCTCCTTGTATTTCTCCAGGTCGCTGAGGGCGAATTCGACCTTCAGTTCTGCATCCTTCAGGCTGGCGTCGCCGGTGAGCTTCTGGATCGCAAGGTCTTCGCGGGCCTTGATGCTGGCGAATTCGGCATTGCGGACGGTGATGGCCTGGCTGGCGATTTTTTCCTTGATGGTGGTGCCGTCGAGTTCGACCAGCAGGTCGCCTTTCTTCACGCTGGTGCCCTCGGGGACGATGCTAAGGATGCGGCTGGTGCCCTCGAGTTCGCTGCGGACGACGGTCTCGACCACGGCGCGCAGGGTGCCGCCCTCGACCAGCGAGACGAGAAAGTCGCCGCGTTTGGCGGCGTGATAGCTGTTCTGGCCACCGGAGTTTTTGGCGGGGCGGAACACAACCACGGTCAGGGCGGCAAGCACCAGCACGGCCAGCACTGAGAGCAGGGGCCGGGTGCGGAGAAATCCGAGGATTCTCCGCACGGGACCGGGTTTTTCCGGGTTCGTCATTTTCCAAACAATTTTTCGGGAGCCACTACATCCTGACCGGCCACCGGGGTGGCCGGATGGGCAGCATCGGCCTCGGGGCCCTGGGACTGCAGCCACCACCGCTCGCGGTCGGTGTGCAACAGGCCGGTGTCCAGCAACAGCTTCCAGCGGGCGGCGTGATAATCTACCACGGCCTGGCTCACGGCGTTCTGCGCCAAAACGAGGGCCGTCTGGGCTTCCAACTGATCCCGGATCTGCGCGCGTCCGGCCTGCAGAAGCAACTCGGCGCTTTCGACCCGCTTGTTGGCCAGTTCAAGGGCGTTCTGTTGAATGACGTAGTTTTCCCGGACTTGTTCAAGGGTACGCAGGCTTTGGCGAACGCTCTCCCGCGTGGCATCCAGGGCGGTTGCCAGGGTTCGTAACTGGCGTTCGAAGCTGATGGTCGTCGTCCGATAGAGGTTGCGCTGCCGGACGCGGTCCACCGGCAGGTCGAGACCGAGCCCGGCGGAGGCGCGAAAGCGGTGCAGGTCGAAGCGCGCATAATCGACAGGGTCGGAATTGAGCGAGGCATCGGCGATGAAGGTGAGGCCGGGTTGTTTTACTAACATCCGCACGCCGAAGCGTAAA
>CAZUUP010000170.1:2964-10332 GCA_964623105.1 uncultured Akkermansia sp. | reverse complement strand
CCCCACCGCCACCGGCATCCGCTCCATCCGCATCGACATCCCGAAGACCGGGCAGAGCTTCAACTTCACGAAAGTCCTGAACGTCGGCCGCGAGCCGCTCTCCGTGCAGGCCACCGCGATGCGCACGAAAGTTTTCTCCATCGTGCAGATGATCCTCCAGCTCGCCGCGTTCCTCATCGGCCTCGGCGTCTGCTGGCACCAATGGAACAACCCCGACCGCAGCAGCCTCGCCCTCACCGTCGGCGCGGTGCTCGCGCTCGGCGCGGTCATCAACCTCTTCCTCGCGCTCCGCATGTTGCACGTCGTGCTCGTGCTCGTGACCGGCGTGCTCGCGCTCGTGCTGCTCGTCGCCCTCTTCCGCCGCCTGCTCCCGCGCCGCAAACCCGCGTCGCCCGATGACAACGCCCCGTCCTCGCCCGGCGACTCCGAACCGCCCGCGCCCTCCGAACCCACGCCACCCTCCCCGTCGTCGCCCGCCGTACCCACGCCCGCCGTCACCGCGCTGCTGTTCCTCCTCTCGCTCGCCGCCGCATCCGCGCAGCCGCTCGAATCCGCCGCGCGCCCCAGCTACGCTCCCGCCGGAGCCGTGCCTTCCGCCACGATTGTCTCCGCGAAATACACGGGCCGCGTCGGCGAGAAGGTCGCGCAGTTCAACGCCACGTTGCAGATTCTCAGCGTCGCCACCAACCAGACCGTGCGCCTCTTCGGCGATGACGTCGCGGTGCAGTCCTTCGTGGCCGACGGCAGCGCCAAGCTCGTCCGCGACGGCGACACCGTCAGCGTGTGGCTGCCCGAGAAGGGCGAGTTCACCTGCGAACTGAAACTGCTCGTGCGCCTCGGCGGCGACGTAACGCGCCGTCTGCTCGCCTTCGGCAGCCCGAGCGCACTGGCCAGCACCTTCAGCGCGGACCTCGATGAACCGGACGCGGATGTCGAATTCCCAAGCGCCGTCTCCTTCAAGCGCGTCACGCAGGGCAAGCAGACGCACGTCGAGGCCGTGCTCGGCGCGACCGACCGCGTCGAGCTGCAATGGACGCCGCGCGTCAAACGCGTCGCCGACATGGAGGCGACGATCTTCTGCGTGAACAGCTCGCTCATCACGTTGGGCGGCGGCGTGGTCCACACCCGCACGATTTTGAATTATCAGATCAGCCAGGGCGAACTGCGCCAGGCCAAGGTCCGCCTGCCCGCCGGCCAGCGCCTGTTGCGCGTCGCCGGCGACGGCATCCGCACCTGGGAACTCATCTCGGAAGGCGCGAACGAAGTCGTCGTCGTGGACCTGCTCAAGGGCGTCGCGCCCGAGTGGAAGGTGACGGTCGAGACCGAAAAACCGCTGCCCGCGTTGCCCGCGGCGCTCAAGCTCGAAGTCCCGCACGCCGGCGACGTGAAGCGCGAGAACGGCCTCGTCGCCGTGCGCGGCAGCGAGGAACTGAGCGTGTTCGTGGATGGCGCGCCGGGCTTGCAGCGCGTGGACAACACCGAGTTCAGCCGCGGGGCTTCACCGCCGGTGGGCGAACTGGTGAGCGCGTATCGTTTTCTGAAACCGGGCTTCGCCGTCGCAGTGCGCGCCGAGGCTGTCACGTCGCTGATCGAGGCGAGTTTGCGGAATCATTTCTTCATCCGCGCCGAGGGCCTGCAGGTGCTCGGCGTGGCGGAATACGAGGTCAAACGCGCGGGGGTCTTCGGCTTCAAGCTTGTGCTGCCGCCGGGTCTGCGGCTCGACACGGTGCTCTGCGCCAGCGACACGGGCGACAAGGTCAGTCAGTGGAACGAGCGCACCGAAAACGGCGTGCGCGTGCTCGACATCGCGCTCAAGGAACGCGTGCTGGGCCGCGTGTTTGCGCAGGTCAGCCTGAGCACGAACTACGCTGCGCCGCCGCGCTCGCTGCCGCTCATCGGCGTGCATCCGCTCGGCGTGCAGAAGCTCACCGGCTACGTCTCCGTCAACGCCGAGCCGGGCGTGAGCGTGAAGACCGATGTGTTCGATGGCTTGAGCGAAGTGCCTGCGGCGAGCCTGCTGACGGCCATCAAGCCGGTGCCGCTGATGATCAATTCCGGGGCCCAGCAACAGGTCATGCTGTCGCGGATGCAGCCCTACGTGCTGCCGCCGGGGCAGACGCCGTCGCTGGCTTTCAAACTGATCACCGTCGAGCCGGGACCGCTCGCGTCGTGGAAGCTCACCGTCGCCACCGAGCCGATGGAAGCGTGGGTGCGCGCCGAGGTGGTGAACGTGCTGACCTTGAGCGAGACGCTGCTCTCCGGCCGCGCCGTGGTGCGCTACGACATCCAGAACGCGCCGGTGAAGGAGTTCCGCGTGCGCGTGCCCGCGGGCGTGAAAAATGTCGAACTGCTCGGCGCGGCTATCCGCCGCCGCGACGAGACGAACAGCGAATGGCGCGTCGAGTTGCAGAACAAGGTGCGCGGCACCTTCACGCTGACGGTGACGTGGGAAAACCCGCGCGACGCGAAAACCAACCAGCTTGATTTTGCCGGCGTGCAGGCGCTCGGCGTCGAGCGTGAAAACGGCGCGCTGGCCGTGCTGGCCAAGGCCCCGCTGCAGGTCGTCGAGAAATCCGCGAGCGAGGAATTGATCAAGATCGACGCGCGCGAACTGCCCGACTGGGCGGGCGTCAGCGGCGTCGCGGCGCGCTCGGGCGCCGAGGCCGCGGTGATGGCCTATCGCTATCTGCGCCCCGGCTACAAGCTCACCCTCGACGTGCGCCGCTACGACGAAGCCGCCGTGCTGCAAGCCCTCGTGGACAGCGCGACACTCACGACCGTCGTCGCCGACGACGGCCAGATGATGACCGAGATGAAGCTCGCCGTGCGCAACAACGGCCGCCAGCACCTCGAGATCAAACTGCCGCCGGGCGCGCACATCTGGTCCGCGTTCGTCGCCGGCCAGCCCGTGCGCCCCGGCCAGCGCGACGGGAAATTGCTCCTGCCGCTCGAACGCTCGGGCGCGGACGAAGCGCCGGTGCTGGTCGAACTGGTCTTCGTCGGCACCAACAAATTCCCCCGCGCCCGCGGCGAGGTGAACCTCGCGTCGCCCGAGCTGGACGTGCCGTTGAAGAACGCGCGCTGGGATTTGTATCTGCCGCTCGATTACGAGTATCGCGATTTCGAGGGCAGCATGACGCACAGCAGCGAAGTGGCCGCGGCCGTGGCGACTTCCTACACGCTGGCGGATTACACGCGCCAGGAGCAGTCGGCGCGGGTGGTCAATCGTGACAACTTCGTCAGTTCGCTCAGCAACGCCCGCAGCCAGTTGAAGGCGGGGAACTTCAAGGACTTCAACGGCGCGCTCAAGCAGGCCGCCGCGAATTCCTACCAAGATGAATCCACCGTGCAGGAGTTGAAGAAACTCGAGGACGACGTGCGCAAGGTGCAGGGCAGCAACCTCCTCCAAGCCCAGCAACGGTATGTGGCGCGGAACAACGAGCAGTCCGACGCGCCCAACGCGCCGCAGGGTGGGTGGGCCGGTCAGCAGCAACTCGCCCAAGCCGCCCAACCCGCGCAACAAGCCGGCGAATACGATCTTAAAGTCGCCGAGCAGCAATGGGGCAAGCTCCAGCAGGCGCAGGAACTCGCCGAAGTCACCGTGCAACCGCTGCGCGTAAACCTGCCCACCCGCGGCCTGCGGCACTCGTTCACGCAGGTGCTCCAGACCGGCGTGCAAAAGCCCATGACCATCAAGTTCGCCGCCACCAACACCACACGCCCCGGCTGGTTCAAGACGCTCCTCTTCGCCGTCGGCGGCTTCCTCGTGCTCTGGATCATCGCCGCCTCCCTCCCCGAGCGGCGGCATCGCTGATCGTGGTCATCGTGGTAGGGCCGCGCTGCCGCGCGGCCCTGACCTTCCCCCTGTCTGCGCCCCCACCGGCCGGCGTCGCCGGGTTTTTAGCACTTCCAAATCCCGCCGTCGTTCCCCTATGTTCCGCCCGTGCACTGGCAGAAGATTTCCCTCATCGGCGTGGGCTTGTTGGGCGGTTCCCTGGGGATGGCGGTGAGGCGGCGCAAGCTGGCAACGCAGGTGTTCGGCTACGTCCGACGGGCGGAAGGCGTCGCCGAATGCGAGCGTGTCGGCGCGGTGGACAAGGCTACCACCCAACTCTCCGAGGCCGTGGCAAACGCCGACCTGATCGTGTTCTGCACTCCCTTGGCACAAATGCGCGACCTCGCCGAACGAATGATCCCGGCGATCAAGCGCGGTGCTGTCGTCACTGATGTGGGCAGCGTGAAAGCCAGCGTGGTCCAGGACCTCGAAGCTTTGCTCGCCGGCGCGGGAGCGCGGTTCGTGGGCAGCCACCCCATGGCCGGCGGCGAGAAGATGGGAGTCGGCGCAGCCCGGGCGGACCTGTTTGAAAATGCCGTGTGCCTCGTGACTCCCACCCCCGCCTCCCACGGCAAATCAGCGACGCTCGTCGAGGAATTTTGGCAGGCGGTGGGGGCCCGCACCCTCCGAATGTCGCCCGAAACCCATGACGAACTGGTGAGCCGCTCCAGCCATTTGCCCCACGTCGTCGCCGCCGAACTGGCGAACTACGTCCTGAGCCCGATCCACCCGAAACACCAGGCCCAGTTGTGCGCCACGGGCTTCCGCGACACGACCCGCATCGCGTCCGGTTCGCCCGAGATGTGGCGGGACATCTCGCTCGCCAACCGGAAGAACCTCGCGCGGGTCCTCGGAGTGTTCATCGAGGATTTGCAGGAATTCCAGCTCGCGCTGGAGAAGGGAGACGGCCGGACCATCGAGGAATTCTTCGCCAGCGCCCGCCAGCGTCGCGAGACCTGGGCGGCGAACGGAGCCCTCAGCGGAACCGAATCGCCCGAATAGCGCCCCGCGACAGGACGCCCCGCGAATCCCGGCGCCCGGCGGATGCCCCATCGCCGCCCGCCCCACCCAACACCCCTTGCGCCCGCCTCCCGGACACGAATCACCCCGCACCCTGCGCCCATGCCCGCCCCGCTCGAACCCGCCCACCGCACCGCCCTCTCGCTCACCGTGCTCGTCGCCCTGCTTGCGTGGGAATCCGCCGCGCCATTCTTCCCTCTCTTCGCCCGCGCCCCGCGCGAACGCCTGCCGCACGGCGTCCGCAACATCTTCCTCGGCCTCCTCAACGCCCTGCTCACCGCCACCGTTTTCACCTTCGCATGGCGCGCCGTCACCGACTGGGCCGCCGCCCATTCCTTCGGCCTCCTCCACTGGTTCAGCCTCACCGGTTGGCCCCGCCTCGCCGCCGCAATTCTCCTCTTCGATGCCTGGATGTACGCCTGGCACCGCCTCAGCCATCGGGTCCCCTTCCTCTGGAATTTCCATCGCACCCACCACACCGACGCCCAGATGGATGTCACCACTGCCAACCGCTTCCACTTCGGCGAGATCATCGCGTCCTCGATTCTACGCGTCCCCGTCCTCGCGCTGCTCGGACTCAGCCTCCCCGAACTCGCCCTCTACGAAACCCTTATGTTCACCACCGTCCAGTTGCAGCACGCCAACATCAGCCTCGGCCCGCGCCTCGACCGCTGCCTGCGAGTCCTTTTCGTCACCCCCTTCATCCACAAAGTCCACCACTCCCGCTGGCAGCCCGAGACCGATTCCAACTACAGCTCCTTCCTCTCCATCTGGGACCGCCTCTTCGGCACCCTCCGCCTCCGCGACGACCCGCAAACCATCCAGTTCGGCCTCGCCGAGTTCGACGCCCCGCACCACCACACCCTCCGCGGCCTGTTCTCCACACCCCACGTCCGCCCCGAAAAATCCCCTCCCCACCCACCCGCCCCACCCCACTAATCACTAATTACTTTCCCCCGCCCCCGCCCCCTCCGCCAGTTCCCGCGCGCAAAACCACAGCATCCGCGGCAGATGAAACGGCCCCTTCCACAACGTTCCCTTCGCCCGCGACGCCACCTTGCCATCGCGCCGCAGATACCCGAACCATTCCCCAAACTCCGGGTCCGGGAAATGATGGAAACTCCAGTCATGCACCTGCCGGTGCATCGCTGCGTATCGCGCCTCCCCCGTCAGCTTCCACGCCAGCAACGTCGCGATGATCGCCTCGTTGTGCGGCCACCAGAACTTCATGTCCTGCCAATACTCCTGCACCGGCAGGCCCTTTAGATCCGTGAAATAAAGCAACCCGCCAAACTCGTTGTCCCACCCACGCGCCCACATCCAATCCAGAATCTGCGTCCCCACGTCGATCAACCGCTTGTCCCCCCGCAACCGCCCCTCGTGCATGAGAAACCACGCACACTCCAGCGCATGACCAGGGTTCAACGTCCGCCCGTCAAAGTGATCAATCACACCCCCGTCCGGCGCGACATTCTCCATGAGTGCCTGAAGCTCCGGCTTCAGAAAATCCCGCTCGATCTCCGCGATGCTGAAATCAATCCACTCCGTGCAACTGCGCCCGCCCACGCCCACATCGCCCAGATTCGCCCGCAGCTCCTGCGCCGTCGCGATGCCGATCATGTGCGGCCCGATCCCCTTCATCGGCCGCGTCGCCTCGAACTTCGGCGGCATCACGCCCGGCGTGAAACTGTGATGCAGATACGTCGCAAAGCACCGCTGCGCCTCCTCCGCCGCCTGCTGATCCCCCGTCGCCTGCGCGAACGCCGCGAAGGCAATCGCCGCAAACGATTCGCTGAAAACATACCGCCGCATCCGCAGCGGACGCCCCTCGCGTGTCACCGTGAAATACATCTTCCCGCCCGGCGAAAAACAGTGCGCCCGCAAAAACTCCACACAACTCCGCGCCGCCTCCAGCCAATCGCCACGCCGCTCCACCGTGTTATGCAACGTCGCAAACATCCACGCCGTCCGCCCCTGAAACCACACCGACTTATCCGTATCCACGACACTCCCATCGCGATCCACCGCCGTCATGATCCCCCCATGCTCGCGATCCATCCCATGCTTGAGCCAGAACGGAATCACATCACCCAGCAGCGCATTCCGATAAACCTCCGCGAGCGCGGCGCGACTGGCCGCTTTCGTTAGATCAGTGGACATAGTTTCGTTTGGAAAAAGTAATTAGTGATTAGTAGGCACCGAACAACCCCACGCGTTCTGTTTTTCCACTAATTACTAATCACTAATTACTAATTACTTTTCCCGCCCCCCTCCCGCTTCCTCAACTCCGCCGCAAACCTCCGCCCCACCTCCAGCGTCCCCACCGCCGTGAAATGCGTCCGGCTCGGCAGCAACGTCTCCACGCCCGCCGTGTCCACGTAAGCACACAGCTTGTCCTTCGCCGCCAGCGCCTGCTGCGCGGCGATCACTTTCGGCAGGAACGGATTCTTGTCATTTCCGAACCGCGTGTTCACCGCGATCAAGGCCACCAGTTCGGGTGCTTCGAGGTCTTT
>CAZUUP010000170.1:0-2864 GCA_964623105.1 uncultured Akkermansia sp. | reverse complement strand
GCCGCCTTCACAATCGCCAGCGGCCCGCCGCCCTTCGCCCGCCACTCGCGCGCGAAACCCATCTCCGGCCCGAACCCGCCCTCCGGCTTCGCGAAATTCCCATACTGCCGTCCCGACCGCGCGGCGGCGGCCTCCAGCTTCGACATCGGCGTTCCCTTCGGCTGTGCTTGCAGATGCGTCCACTTCCGCGCGCTCGTGGAATCGAAGTCATCCGGCGGCGGATCCCCGCAGCGCCACCAGAACAGCACGTCCTTGTCCCCCGCATCTGCCGGCAACTCGTTCGCGTAGGCATCATAGCCCACCGCATTGGATTGCCCCGCCACCAGCACCAGATCGCGCTGCTCGGCACCGTTCAACACGCCAACGCAAACCGCCCATACCAGCAACCGCATCGAAATCTTCGTCATCATAAGGCCCGGGATTGTTCCCCGGAGGAAATGGCAAAGCCCCCGCCGCCGCAAGGGATTTCCCACCGCTCACCCCCCTCGCATCCCACGACTTTCCGCTCAGGAAATGCCTTTGCATCTTCGTCCCGCTTGGCAAATCTATCTGGCGACCCGTAACACCGCTTTTCAAACTCACGCTCCATGACAACCACCCGCCGTCAGTTCCTCCGTTCCACCGCCGCAACCAGCATCGCCCTTGGCGCCGCCCCCTTCGTGCGTGCCGCCGAACCGGGCCGCAAGCTCCGCACCGCCCTCATCGGCTCCGGCTGGTGGGGCAAGAACATCCTCAAGGAAGCCATGGCCAGCGGCCGCGCCAAAGTCGTCGCGCTCGCCGACGTTGACGGCCACGCCCTCGAAGTCGCCGCCGAGCAGGTCACCGATCTCTCCGGCGATCAACCCAAGCCCTACCGCGATTACCGGGATCTCCTCGCCAAAGAAAAGCCCGACGTCGTCATCATCTCCACCCCCGACCACTGGCACGCCCTGCAAAGCATCGATTCCGTCAAGGCCGGCGCGCACGTCTTTGTGGAGAAACCCACCGGCCACACGGTCAACGAAAGCCGCGCCATGCTCAACGCCGCCCGCGCCACCGGTCGCACCGTGCAGGTCGGCCTGCATCGCCGCATCGGCCCCCATCACGTCTCCGCCATGAAGTTTCTGCGCGACGGCCATGTCGGCAAAGTCGGGATGGTCCGCCTCTTCGTCCACTACGGCGGTGGACCCGAAATCGCCAAGCCCAACAGCAAGGCCCCCGATCACATGGACTGGAACCTGTGGTGCGGCCCTGCGCCCCTGCGCCCCTTCAACACCAAGCTCCACCCCGGTGGCTGGCGGCAGTTCCTCGACTACGGCAACGGCCAACTCGGCGATTGGGGCGTTCACTGGCTCGACCAGGTCATGCTGTGGAGCGAGGAGAAATCCCCCCGCCGGATTTACTCGACCGGCGGCCGCGACATTGCCGGTGCCGCCGTCCTCAACGATCAGGCCCAAACCACCGACGCCCCCGACCATCAGGTCGCCGTCTATGATTTCGAAGGCTTCACCGTCACCTGGGAACATCGCAAATTCGCCGCCAACCAGGCTGAAAAACACAACGTCGGCGCCTACTTCTACGGCACCAAGGGCACCCTCCACATCGGCTGGCGCGACGGCTGGACCTTCTACCCCGCCGACGGCAAGGAAAAACCCGTACACGTAAACTCCGAATTGCAGGAACCCGACGGCCACAATCTCAAGCTCCTCTACGCCGATTTTCTCCAGGCCATCGACACCGGTCGCAAACCGGTCGCCGACATCGAGTCCGCCCATCGCTCCTCGGTGCTGCCCATGCTCGGCATGATGTCCCTCAAGCTCGGCCGCAGCCTCCAGTGGGATGGCGCCAAGGAACAGGTCATCGGCGACGCCGAGGCCAACTCCCTTCTCAGCCGCAAATACCGCGGTCCGTGGGAGTATCCCAAGGCGTGAACCCGACCGCCATGCCACGCGGTTCCAGCGCGCCGGACCCCTTCGCCCGCCACCGGCTCGGCGATGTCACACACCCGGTTTCCCGCCGCCTTGCCGCCGAAACGAACCGCTGGTTGACCGCCGCACTTCGCGTCTCCGGCCCGCCCGTCCACGCGAAAACCCCAACAGCCCACACCGTCATCCCGTTGCCATGACCATCGCCAATATCCTCGCGCAACGGCACCTGCTCACCGCGGAGCAACTGGCCGAAGCCGCCGCCACCGCCGCCGCCGAAGGATCCCGGCTCGACCAGACGGTCATCGCCAAAGGCTGGCTCACCGAACGCCAGGTGCTCGAAGCCATCGGCTCGCACCTCCACCTCCCGGTGCGAAACTTGGAAGACATCGAAATCACCCCGGAGACCCTCCGCGCCCTTCCCGCCAAAGTGGTTTACCGCCAGCGCCTGGTCCCCATCGCCCAAGTCGATGGTGCGCTCCAGGTCGCCACCAGCGACGCCTTCGACCTCTACGCCTTCGACGATCTCCGCCTCCACACCGGCCTGAACATCCAGCCCGTGCTCGCCACCCGCGAGGACATCGAAAAGGTCATCAAGACCCACTACGGCCTCGGCGGCGACACGCTCGATGAGATGGTCGGCGAGGACGACGCACCCGCTGCCGCGCTCGAAGGCAGCGAGGACCTCCTCGAAGCCGCCCAGGAAGCCAGCGTCATCAAGCTCGTCAACGAGATCATCCTCGAAGCCGTCAACGAGCGGGCAAGCGATATTCACGTCGAGCCTTACGAACACCACATGGCGATCCGTTATCGCATTGACGGCGTGTTGCAGGAAGCGCCCGTGCCGCCGCAGATGCACCGCTTCGCCGCGGCAATCATCAGCCGCATCAAAATTCTCGCCAACCTCAACATCGCCGAGCGCCGCATCCCGCAGGACGGCCGCATCAAGTTCAACGTCGG
>CAZUUP010000169.1:0-10336 GCA_964623105.1 uncultured Akkermansia sp. | reverse complement strand
GGGGGCGGCGGTGGCTGCGGGGAGTTTTGGAGTGCGGGGACTGGTCCCCGCTTTGTCGAGGGGACTGGTCGCCGTCGGAGGGCGGGAGGGTTGGGGTTGGGTGGGGGGTGCCACGGCTCGCGCCAGCGGGGGGATGTGTGGGTTAACCGAAAGGCCGGAGGTGAAACCAGGGCCGACGGAGAAAACCACTAACTGACACTGACCAGCACTCATCTGCGGGCGCGGAACAGGTTCACCTGCTGGGTGAACGGCGATGGCCTGGTTTCATTAGTGCAAGTCAGTGCCGGTTAGTGGTTTGCCTTCGGCAGGATGGTTTTCAACTGCGGAATCTGGGGTTACCGGGGCTGCTGGGGAGGTTGACGGCGACAAGTCGCCTGCGGAAAGCTGTGACGAGTCACCGCGGTCCAGAGGCGGGGGATCAGAGCTGGCTGGAGAGTTCGGGGGCGGGCGGGTCGCTTCCTTCGGCGGCTCGGAGGGTTTGGGCTACCTCACTGAAGGCGTGGCAATCCTGTTCGAACGAGGCGGCCGAGGCGACAAGCATGAGTTCAATCACCTGGCCGCCGAGGGGCAGGAAGGCGGAACGAATTTTCAAGTCGCCTCCGCGGGAATTGGGTTTGAGCAGATCGAAGGCGGGTCCGGAAGTTCCGGCGCTGTGCTGGGTGAATTCTTCCACAACGGCGGCTCCGGGGAATTTTGCCAGCAGGGTGGCGCGCCAATGGGCGGCGGTTTCGGCGGCGGCGGCTTCGGGGGTGACACCGGGGGTAGTGGCGGGTTGGGCGGGGTGCAGGGTGAGGGTCAGGGAACACGAATCGGCCGGGCTGAGCAAGAGGACCTCGGAACGGCCTTCCCGGCTGCGATGGCGAAAGCCGCGGGGGGCGACAAAGGCAAGCCGTTGGCGGCCGGAGGTCACGCGGACAAGGGCGACGGGTGGCAGGGGAGGGAGGGATTGCTCGGTGATGCGGACGGAAAAGGTGCCTGGGCCGGGGGTCTGGGCGTGGGCGGAATGGCTGGCGAAGAGAATGGGAGCCAGCAGGAAGGTGGCGGTCCGGATGTGAAGATGAGGAATCACAGTTGGGCGAGGGGGTTGGACCAGGCGGAGCGGAGGAGCACCCGGAGTTCGGGGGTGGCGGGCGGCTGGCTGGTGGCGCGGAGGAGATTCTGGTCGAAGTTAAAGTTGCGGGTGGGGGCGTAATAGTATTGGCCGGGGGTCCGCCAGGGAGCGGTGGCGCGGGCGCTGGTGTAGAGGCTGATGAGGGAGCCGTTGATGGTGAGTTTGCGGCTGCCGTTGCCCCAGTCTTCGAGGAGGCGGGGGAGATTCATGACGCCGCCGCTGAAGGGGGAAGCGCCGTCCCGACCGCCGGAGGGAACCATGCCGGCAATGATGGCGGCATTGATGGTGGTATCGGTGGCGGCGCGGTCGCGCAGACTGCCCGTGCTCCGGGCGTCCAGCCAGTTGCCTGACTGCAAGGTGAGGGCGTCGGCAACGAGTGACGCGGGGACCGTGGCGGCGGTGTTGGTGGTGCCGAGGGCGGCGGGATTGGGGCAGTTGTAGTGGCCTTGGACGTAGAGCGGGTTGGGGGTGGCGACGGTGAGGCCGCGGTTGGGCAGGGTCTGGCCGTTGATCAAGCGGACCGCGGGAATATACGATGAGCCGCGGGAACGCTCATCGGCGACATAGATGGTGCTGGGCGGGGTGCCCGGGCCCAGTTTGGTGCGGACGGCGGCGTTGGTGGCGGCCCAGAGGTTGAGGCGGGCGACATCGATCTCGGTGACCAGCACGGTTTTGTTTTCGCGGTTGTCCTGGAAGGTTTTGTTGGTGCTAAGGAAGGGGGCGAGGTCGGCGGCCGGGATGGCAAGCGGCGAAGCGTCATAGGATTGTTTGACGCTGGCGGTGATGGTGGCGTTGCTGACGAGGATGAGCAGCTCGGCCTTATGGTAGAACCGCTGGTGTCCCATGGCGGAACCCATGGATTCGTCGGGGGGGGGCTTCTGGATGATTTCGCGGACGGCGGCGTCGGTGTTGTTCGTGCCGATGGGGAGCGAGATGGCGGCGACATTGGTGGCGCGGCGGCCGGAGTAGGTGAGCGCCCCGGTGAAATCGGAGAGGTTGTAGCCGCCCCAGGAGCGGGTCGTCTGGATGCCGACGGAGGTGACGTCACCCAAGAAGGAGAGGGGTTGGGAGGAGCCGGTGTAGATGTGGCTGTTGCCGTGGACACGGCCGCGGATGGTGAAGGGCGCGGCCCAGGTGAATTCCATGAGACCGTTGAAAAAGACGGCGAATTGGAAGACGGGGATGGAGGCCAGTTGGACGCGCTGTTCGATGGCGTTGGCGGGGTTGTAACGGCCGTCCGTCGAGCGGGCGTGGGAGGCGATGACGTAGTCGGAGAGGAAGCCGTTGAGGCCAGTGAAGCGGGATTCGAGGGGTTTGTAGGAGCGGGTGGCGAAGCGTTGGACGTAGGTGGCGCCGTTGTTTCCGCGGCCGTCGCTGAACTGGAAGTTCTGCCAGAAGGCGTCTTCGGCAGGGGAGGGAACGAGGGCGGCATAGGCCGGGGTGTTGGCGTGGACGAGGTTTTCGCCGCCGCGCTGGAAGTCGGCGGACATGGCGGCGATGACCTTTTCGGTGGCGGCCTCGGCGGCCAGCAGGGCGGCGCGGTGTTCGACGGAACGCTCGTTGAGCATGGCCGACTGGTTGGTCCATTGCATGGCGGTGCCGAGCGCCAGGAGGCCGACGCTGGCGAAGATCATGACCGTGAGCAGGGCGTAGCCCGGGGAAGCGCGGTGATTGCTGCGTCGCAGGTTCATGGGTCAATCCGTCAGCCGGCGGGTCACGCGGGTCATCAACTGGAAGCTTTCGAAGAAGTTGGTGGTGCCGACGTTGACGCGGGGGTAGGTCAATTGGGAAAAGGTCATCAGGATGCGCACGACGGTGGCGTCGTTTTCGCCGGTCTGGGGTGTGCCGGTGAAGTCTTCGCCGAGGAAGATGGAGGGGTTGGCGAGATTGCGGGCGACGACGCGGGAACGGCGTTCGGCGGCGGAGAAGCGGTTGAGTTCGCCGGTGGCGGGGTCCACGAAGTAGCGGATGAAGCTGGCGCTGTTGGTGGTGAAGCTGAGTTGGAGGGCGTTGCCCTGCTGGACGGTGCCAGAGAGGGCGGGGGCGAAGCTGGCGGCGGTGCCGTTGCCAATGTCGAGAAGGCGCGCGGCGCGGACGTCGGTCTCGATCCACGACAGGGCGCGGCGGCCTTCGTCGGTGCCGCCGAGTTTGGCGAGGGTGAGCTGGTAGAGGCGTCCGCCCATGAGGTGGCTGTAGATGACGCCGCCGATGACGAGGCTGAAAATGGCGGCGGCGAGGACGAGTTCGGGCACGGAATAACCGGCACGGCCGGCCGGGGGAGAGTGATGGAAGGCGGTCTTCACTTTCAGTTATCCGTCGTGCGGTAGGTGACGGCCGAGTTGGTGTAAACTTTGCCGGTGCGGGGGAACTGCCAGACACAGTCGACGCGGACGAGTTTCAGGGGCGGGTTGGCGGAGATGTCGGTGATGGTGGTGAAGTTGGTGGCAAGCATGGGTTGATCGTTCACCGGGAGGTCAAGGGGCAGCACCTGGGGCGGAAAGCTGGCGGCAGCGAAGGAATTGGTGAGGGCTTCGCGATCCCAGCGGCACCCGCGGGTTTGTTCGAGGCGCTCGGCGGCCAGGCATTGGGCGGCGAAGTTGAATCCCGCCCACTCGGCGCGATTGCACGACTGGCTGTAGCCGGCGAGGATGCCGCCAATCACGAGGGCGGCGAGACCGGACGCGGCTATCACCTCCATCAGGGCGATGCCCTGTTGGGCGCGACGGATATTTTGTACGACTAAATGCACAGAGTCCCTGTCTGCTTATCGGCAGATTGCGATCTGACCATAGTGAGAATAGTCCGAGGAGGTTCGGGCGGCGTTGCCTTGGGGGCGAGCGCTGGAAGGTGAGGGGCGGGGGGCAGGGGGGCGGGAAAGTGATTAGTAATTAGTGGGGAACCGGGCATCCCACCTGTTTCGAGTTCCGCCTTCTGGCGGCCGGGGATTTCGGGGAGCGCGCGCGTCCCGCGTGCTGTCGTGGCCGTCCCGGGCAGGACGTCGGGCCGCCCGTTGTTTCCAGGGTGTGAGCAGGCAGATGGGGGGAACGGGGTTTCCGGCGTGACGCCGGAAACGACACGCCGGAGGCGTGTTCTCCCGGGGATTTGCGCCGGGGATTGGCGGGGAGCGTTGCCGGTGGGGCTTGCCGCGGCGTCAGCACCGCACTCCGGGTGGCGGAAGTTTTTTCACCGGGGAATTTGATTTCCGGAAAAGGTGTGGGATTTTGTTGGGCCCTGGCGGGCGAGGAGTTCCTGCCGGGGCATAACGAGTCAAATTCGATCGGATCAAACAAGGAGTTCCCTGTTGTCTTATGCTTAAAAAGAACCGTTTTCTTTCCACTATGGCCGGCTTGTGTGTCGCGACGGGCGCGTTGCTGGCGGGGTCTTCGGCGCAGGCGCTGGATATTTGCGGGACGGTGACGATCAATGGCTGTCCGGCGGCCAATGTGAAGGTGGCGGCGTTTCTGGCGGCCAACGGGGCGCCGGTGGCGGCGACGGTGTCGAGCGGGGCGTCGGCGAACAATTTCCGGGTGGCGCACGCGTCGGTGCCGAATTCGGCGGTGGTGCTGGTGGTGGTGGCGCCGACGGGGTGTTGCGTGACGCTGGATGCGGCGGCGATCCAACTGGGAGATCAAGGGGGCGGGCGGGCGATCGTGTGTCCGAACATCGAGTGCTTCAATCCGGGGACGGGGACGCCGGGATATTGGAAGAATCATCCGGAGGCGTGGCCGGTGACGAAGTTGACGGTGGGCGGGGTGGTTTATACGCAGCAGCAGATTCTGGCGATTCTGGGGACGCCGGACGGGGACAAGCGGTACACGCTGTTCCGGGCGCTGGTGTCGGCGAAGCTGAACTGCCTGATCGGCAATGATGTGAGTTGCATCAACAGTTTCATCGCCAATGCGGATGTGTGGCTGTGCTTGTACGTGCCGGCGACCGGTTTGCCGAACGGGACGGCGGTGGGCGGTCGGAGCGCGGCGTGGCGGACGGGTGAGCCGCTGTATCTGTGCCTGGATGCGTATAACAACGGGCAGTTGTGCGCGCCGCACCGGCGATAAGCGGGGCGGATAGAAGCGGGTTTCGGAGGCAGCCGGATGGGGGCATCCGGCTGTTTTCTTTTTTTGCGGGGAAGCAGTTTAGAAGCTCAAAGCTTAAAGCTCAAAGTTCAAAGCTCGGAGGGGAATCTCGGAGGTCAAAGATCCGGAGTTTGGGGGAAGTGGGCACGACGGGGGTGTGGGGCGGGTTCGGGGCGGCGCGGGGCTTTGACGGGGACAAGTCGCCGGCGGCAAAGCGGTGTCGAGTCACCGCACGCCAAAGCGCGGGTTGGGCAGGGGAATTGTGGGCAAGGGAAGATGCCTTTTGAGCGCCGATGACTGATGACTGATCGCTAGAGCATTTCCATCAATGTCATAGCGATGAGAACGCTCACCGACCCCTCACCCGGCCTTCGGCCACCCTCTCCCCATCCGATGGGGAGAGGGACGGGGTGAGGGGCGACAGTTGCCAGCAACGCTACATAATTCATGCAACCGCTCTAATCCCGAACGGCGCTGCGGTGTCAGGGCTTTTGGGCCGGGTCGCCGAAGAGGGGGATGCGGGAGTCGATGCCGACGCCCCAGGGTTGGGTGCCGAGGGGCAGGGGGCCGAGGTCGGGTGCGCCGGGGTCGGCGGCGCGGAGGGGATCGGGCCATTCGGGTGGGAGGGGTTGGCCGGAATTGACGGCCGGGCTGTCGGGGCGGAGGCGGAGGTCGGTGGGGAAGTGGACGAAGGCGGGATCGGCGATGCGATCGTGGGTGGTGAGGCCGGGTTCGTGGTATTTGCGGCTGGCGGTGAAGAGGGGGGAGGCGCGGAACTTGGCGAAGGGATCGGCCGGGAGGGCGGGGACGGGGGAGAAGCCCCAGAGAAGGTTGCCGCCTTCGCGGACGTTGCCGGGTTCCTTGATGCCGGCAAAGCCGGTGCCGGGGATTTTTTCGAGCTGGAGGAAGAGGTTGTTGAAGAGGTCGCGTTCTGTATGACGGAGGCCGGCGGCACCGAGTCCGAAGAGGAAGTAGTCGCGGTAGGCGGGGGTGCGCCGGAGGAAGGTGTTGTGATAGACGTGCATGACGGGCCAGATGGGGGAGCCGTGGTCGCTGGCAAGGTGGCCTTCGTGGTGGAGGAAGGCGCCAGTGGGATCGGGCTGGGCGGGGACGCCGTAGTAAACGCCGGCGCGGGAGTCGAAGACGTTGCGAAAGACGAAGACGCCGGCGCGCGGGTCGTGGTCGAGGGGGGATTCGTCCTTTTCGATTTCGTGCTGCTGGAAGACGCCGAGGCAGGCGCCGATGCGGTTTTGATGGATGTAGAGGGTGTGGCTGCGGAGTTTGGGGCCGCACTCGAGGCCGTCGTCGTTGAAGTTGTCCACGAAGTTGTGGTGGAACTGGAGGTTCTTGACGTGGCGGAGGTAGGCGAAGTCGTGGTCGTCGGTGAATTCGCACCAGGCGAGTTCGAGGTTTTCGTTGGCGGGCTGGTCGTTGCGAAGGACGATCTGGTAGGAGGCGGTGCCGCGGTATTTCATGTGGGCGCGGGAGGTCCAGGGGGCGGCGTTGCCGCGGAAGGCGGAGTGGGTGACGCGGATGTTTTGAGAGGCGTTGACGAGGAGGGCGGGGAAGCCGCCGTAGAGGGTGCAGTGGTCGAGGGCGATGTCCTGGGAGCCGTAGATGTGCAGGAGCGGGCTGCCGGTGGCCCCGCGAAGGACGAGGTCGCGGAGGCGGAGATGGCGGAGGCCGTTGAGGCGGAGGACGTCGTCGCCGAAACCGGCGGCGATGACGAGGGGGAGTTTGCGGGGGTCGGTTTCGCCGCGGTAGGCGCGGTGGCCGAGGCCGGGAAGTTGATGGTGGGCGAGGCGGAGGTGAAGGCGGCCGGTGTCGCGGTTGAACCAAAGGCCGGGGCCGCAGTAAATGCCGGTGGTGCGGACGGCGGATTTGCCGCCGGCGGGCCAGAATTCGTTGGTGGCGCGGAGGTCGGCGAGGTTGCGGTAGCCGTGGAGGGGGACGAGGGAATCGGCGAAGTGGCCGAGGGCGAGGGGGCGTTCGTCTTCGATGCCCCAGAGGGGTTCCCAAGAGGCGGGCAGGAACTGGCCGGGGACGCGGCGGGTGTCGGCGGCGAGGTAGGTGCGGGTGGAGATGAATTCGCCGGGGGCGCCGTCCGGGAGGGGTTGCCAACTGGTCGCGGGTTGATGGAGGAATTCGGGGAGGCCGCCGTCGATGATGGCGAGTTCGCCGGGGTAGGAGGCGATGGTGATGGGGGCGTTGGAGGTGCCGGAGCGGGTTGGGGCAGGGCGCTCGTGGAAGACGCCGCCGCGCAGTAGGAGGGTGTCGCCGGGTTGGAGGCGGCGGAGGGAGTGGGCGAGAGATTTCCAGGGGGCGGTTTCGGTGCCGGGATGGGAGTCGTGGCCGCGGATGGCATCGACGAAGAGTTTTGGGCCGGTGGGTAATGGGATTTGTCGCGGTTGGGGCAGGGGGCGCATCGGGGGATGGGTGGCGGAGGACTGCGCGGGGGCGGGGGGCGTGCAGGCGAGGAAGAGGAGGAGGAGGGAGAGGGACGGGGAGAGGGAGGGATGGAGGGATGGGGAGAGGGGCGGGGGACTGGATTGCATGCGGGAGATTGTTCAGCGGGGGCGGGGATGGGCCAGCGGAAAAGCAGGACGGTGTATGGAAAAATACTACGTGTAGGTATTATTTGGGTTTGCAATGGCGGGATGGGAGTTTGATAGTTGGAGAAGTCCGTGGGCGCGGTCGGGTTCGCGGGCCTTGGGCGACAGGTTTTGGCTGGCGTTCGTTATGAACATGAAAGCATGGGTTCGGGCGCATTCCGGGGGGATGGTGGCGTTTGGTCTGGCGGTGGTGCTGGCGGGGGTGGCTTGCACGGGGGAGTCGAAGGATGCGGGGGCCAAGGCGGCGGGCAGGGAGTCGGGGACGAATGGAGCGAGGGCCGCCGAGGTGGCGAAACCGGAGCGGACGAGCTGGCCGATGTTTCGGGGGAGTCCGGGGTTGCACGGGGTTTCCAGCGAACGGCTGCCGGAGGCGCTGGCGTTGGCGTGGAGTTACAAGACGGGCGGGCCGGTGAAGTCGTCGCCGGCGATTGTGGATGGGCGGGTGTTTGTGGGGTCGGATGACCAGCACGTTTACGCGATCGGGCTGAGGGACGGGAAGAAGGTGTGGGCGTTCAAGACGGAGGGGCCGATCGAGTCGTCGCCGCTGGTGCTGGCGGGGCGGGTTTACATCGGGTCATCGGATGGGTTCGTTTACGCGCTTGATGCGGGGACAGGGGCACTCGTGTGGAAACATGAGACGGGGGACAAGATTCTCGGCGCGCCAAACTGGGTAAAGTCGCCGAAGGGGGACGCGACGTGGATTCTGGCGGGCAGCTATGATTACAAGCTGCACTGCCTGGACGCGGTGACGGGCAAGAGCAACTGGGTTTATGAATCCAGCAATTATATCAACGGCTCGCCCGCGGTGTCGGATGGCGTGACGGTGTTCGGTGGGTGCGATGCGCTGCTGCATGTGATCGGGCTGACGGATGGGAAGCAGATCAAGGAGGTCGAGGCGGGTGCGTACATCGGTGGGTCGGCGGCGATGGCGGACGGGAAGGTGTATGTGGGGCATTACGAGAACGAGTTCCTGTGCATCGACACGATCGCAGGCAAGATCGCGTGGAGCTACAAGGACCGGGCGTTTGCGTATTTCTCGTCGCCCGCGCTGACGAAGGACCTGGTGATCTTCGGCGGGCGGGACAAGCGGCTGCACTGCCTGAAACGCGCGACGGGCGAGGTGGTGTGGACGTTTTCGACGCAGGGCAAGGTGGACAGCTCGCCGGTGGTTTGCGGTGACCGGATCGTTGTGGGATCGGATGACGGGCGGCTGTACGTGGTGGCGCTGGCGGATGGGAAGGAGCTTTGGAACTACGAGATAGGTGAGGCGGTGAGCAGTTCGCCGGCGGTGGCGGAGGGGAAGGTCGTGGTGGGGTCGCAGGACGGGGGGGTGTATTGTTTTGGGAGCAAGACCAAATGAAGCCGAAGGTGTATGTCGAAACAACCGTTGTCAGCTACCTGACAGCCAGAAATACACGCGATCCCATCGTGGCGGGTAACATGCGGCACTCCGAGAACTGGTGGGAGAACGAACGGGCCAAGTTTGAGGTGTATGTCTCCGACGCGGTTATCGTGGAAGCCTCCGAGGGTGATCGGGAGGCCGTTCGCCGTCGGATGGCCTTTCTCAGTCCGCTTCCGGCATTGGTGACTGACGACCTGGCGCGCAAACTCGCCAGCTTTGTCATGGCCAGCATGGTGCTGCCCGCCAAAGCAGAAGAGGATGCCCTTCATCTCGCCATCGCCGCTGTGAATGGGATGGACTACCTTCTTACGTGGAACTGCCGGCATTTGAACAACGCTTTTTTGAAACCAAAGTTGGCGGGTTTATGCCAGGCCCGCGGCTACGTGTGCCCGAACATTTGCACTCCGGCTGAACTTATCATGGAAGACTGATCTATGTGGAAAGACCCAATTATCGAAGAAGTCCGTCGAGTGCGCGACGAGCACGCCAAGCGGTTCAACTACGACTTGGATGCCATCGTCGCCGACATCCAGCGGCACCAAGTTGCACTAAAGAAACAGGGCTGGAAGTTTGTCAGGCCACCGCGGAAGAAGCGACCGGTCGTGGAGTTGGCTGATTGAGGTGAATCATGTGCCCCGGCGACTTCCTGCTCACCCGGAAACCATTGCCGGCGATTGCTTGGTCTAAAGTCTTCAACTATTTTCCCCATGGGATCCGTTCCGAGCCGGCAGCCCAACCTGGAAGAATTGCTTATGTTCTCACTAATAACTCATGAGCCGCAAATCATGGCGGAGCGCGCCTGCATACGCGGGATGCGCATTCCGGTGTCGCTGGTTGTCAATCTCGTGGCCAATGAGATGACGCCGGCGCAAATCATCGCCGAGTATCCCGACCTGACGCGGGAGGATATAGCCGAGGCGCTGCGCTATACGGCGTGTCTGGCGAACGAGGAGGTACATCCGTTCGCCTCCGTGCCTGCTCTCGCAGGCACTGTTTGATACTGAATCGAAAGAATTCCCGATGAGCACCACTGAGTCCGCTGCTTCTCCATCCGTCAAAACCGTGCCGGCACCGGCACGCCATGAGACCACGGCTGGCAATTACTTCGTCACGAACTATCCGCCGTTTTCGTTTTGGA
>CAZUUP010000168.1:0-10348 GCA_964623105.1 uncultured Akkermansia sp. | reverse complement strand
CCGCTTTGAGCTTCTTTCCCGGCCGCCAAAACCCGACACTCCCCGCCAGTCATGACCCGGGTGCTATTTGTTGATCACGTGGACCGCATCCTCGGCGGCGCGGAGATCAACCTCCTCGAACTGCTCCCCGAACTGCTGGCGGACCCCGACCTCGAACTCGCCTGCGCCTGCGCCCCCGCCGGCCCGCTCAGCCAGCGGCTCGGCGAACTCGGCGTCCGGCAGTTTCCCCATCGCCTCGCACACGCAGCCGCCGGTCTCCGCGTCGTCGGCCGCCGCCTCCCCTTAGCCGGCGCCCTGCGCGCACCAGCCGCCCTGCGCGACGCCCGGCGCGATTTGGAAGAAACCTTCGCAAACTTCCAGCCTTCCGTCGTCATTTCCATCCCGAACAAGGACCATTTCTGCGCCGGTGCCGCCTGCCGGCGCGCCCGGATTCCCTCGCTCTGGTGGGTCAACGACATCATCGCCGCGCCCTTCTTTTCTTTGCCCGTCCGCGCGCTGTTCCGGTTCCAGGCCCGCCGGCTGGCCACGCAGGTCGTCACCGTCTCCGACTACGCGCGCCAGGTGCTGCTCGACCAACGCTTCCCCGCCGCCCGCGTCCGCACCATCCATAACGGTATCCCCACCGCCCGCTACGCTTCCGCCCAGCCTGGCCACCTGCATCGCCTCCTCAACCTGCCGCCCACTGAACCGCTCTTCGGCGTCCTCGGACGATTCACCCCCTGGAAAGGCCAAGAACTCTTCCTGCGCATCGCCGCCCGTTGGATTCGCGAACATCCGCGCGGTCACTTCGTGCTCATCGGCCAAGCCTTCAACGAAGAGCAAGAATTCGAGGCAACGCTGAAGGCAGCAGCCGCGGCGCACGACCTCGGTGCCCGGATTCATTTCGTCCCCTTCCAATCCGACGCCCCCGCTGTCGTCCGCGATCTCGCCGTGCTGCTCCACACCTCGCTCTCGCCCGAACCCTTCGGACGCGTCATCATCGAGGCCATGGCCGCCGGCACTCCCGTCATCGCCGCCCGCAACGGCGGCGTCCCCGAAATCATCACCGACGGCGTTGATGGCTTCCTTGCTCCGCCCGGCGACCTCGAGGCCTACCTCGCCGCGTTGCGAAAACTCTGGACCGGCCAGCCCAACGCCGCGCTGATTGCCGCCGCCCGACACACCGTCGCCGACCGCTTCTCGATCCAGCGCGTTGCCACCTCCTTCCGACAGCTCATTGCCGATGCCAACCCCGCATCGGCCACTTCCTCCTCAGCCCGCCGATGAACGCCCCCGGCCATTTCATCTTCCTGACGCTCGGGCTTCATCCCGATCAGGTCGGCGGAGCCTTTCGTTACGTCGCCGAGGTCACCACCCGCCTGGCCGCCCGTGGCCACCGCGTCGAAGTGATCACCCCCAACCCCAAGAACCAACTGGCCCCGACCGAAAACCGGTTCGGCGTCACAATCCACCGCTTTCCGAACGGCGAAGGCTTTTTCTGGACCAACTGGCGCCGCGAGAATGCCTCGGCCCGCGATCTCCTCGCAGCCTGCCTCGCCCGCGCCGGAACGGCCCGACCGCCCCTGATCGTCGTCTGCCACGCCTTCCTCACGCCCGCCGCCGCCGATGCTTCCGCGCCCCAGGTCGCCCTGTTCACCGGACCCTGGGCGGAGGAGTTCCTTTTTTCGCGTCAGGCCCGCCGCCGTTCCCTGCCCCGGCGCTGTTTCGATCAACTCGTCGCCGATCGCTTGCGCGCCGTCGAACGCGCGGGGCTGACCCGTGCCCGCCGCATCCTGACGATCAGCGAATACTACGTCGCGCAGTTGCCCTCGTGGCATCCGACCCCCCTTCCCGCCGTGGACATGATCTCCGGCGGCGTGGACGCGGAAAAATTCCACCCCGCCGCCGACCGCCCCGCACTGCGCGCCCGCCTCGGCCTCGCGCCCGAAACTTTTGTCTTCCTGACCGTCCGCCGGCTCGATCCGCGCATGGGTCTTCCCACCCTCCTTGAGGCCTTCGCCGGCGTGCGCGCGAAACATCCATCAGCGCAATTGTGGATCGCCGGAACCGGCCCCCAAGGTGACGAACTGCGGGCGCGCTCCGCCGCACTGGGAATTGGGGATGCCGCTCACTTCCTCGGGTTCGTGCCGGACAACGACCTGCCGGACCGCTACCGCGCCGCTGATTGCACCGTAGTGCCTTCCCTCGCGCTCGAGGGGTTCGGACTGGTCACTGCCGAATCGCTCGCCTGCGGCACGCCCGTGCTCGGTTCCGACTCGGGCGCTACGCCGGAACTGCTCGCGCCGCTCGGCCGGCAGCTGTTGTTCCCACCGGGCTCCGGCCCGGCCCTGGCAACACGATTTGCCGAAGTCCTCGCCAATCCCGCGCTGCTGCCAAATCGCGCCCGCTGCCGCGCCCACGCCGTGCAGACTTTTTCCTGGGACCGACCCGTCGCGGCTCTCGAACGGGCGCACACGGATTTCACAGGGGGGACAAGATGAGGATTCTCGAACTCGGGAAGTTCTATCATCCCCACCGGGGCGGCATCGAAACCCTGCTGCGCGCGTGGTCCGAGGGCTTCGTGCGGCGCGGGGCCGAAGTGGACTGCGTGGTGGCCAACGACGCCGCCCGCACCACCCACGAAACCGTCGCCGGGGTCCGGGTTCATCGCCTTGCCAGCTTCGGCACCTTCCTCTCCACCTCGGTCTGTCCGGCCTACCTCACGGCCGCCCGGCGTCATCCCGCCGACCTCTGGCATGTTCAGTTTCCCAATCCTTTGGCCGATATTTCCTGTATCGCGGGAAATCGCACGACCCCGATGGTCGTGAGTTATCACAGCGATGTAGTGCGACAGGCGGGGCTGATGCGGTTTTACCGACCCGTGCTGAATGCCCTGTTGCGGAGGGCGGCGCGCATCGTCGTGGCCACGCCGCAACATCTGGAATATTCGCCTTGGCTGGCGCCGTATCGCGCCAAATGCGAGGTGATTCCGTTCGGGATCCAGCTCGCCGCCCTGGCCTTGACGCCGGAACGGGAACGCCGGGTCGCCGAACTACGCCGCACCGCTGGCGGACGCCCGGTGGTGCTGAACATCGGGCGGCTGGTCGCCTACAAGGGCCAGCGGCACTTGATCGAGGCGATGCGCGAAACGGACGCCGTGGCCTGGATTGTCGGCACCGGGCCGCTCGAGGCGGAACTGCGGCGGCTGGCGGCAGATCTGGGCGTAGCCGACCGGGTGAAGCTGTGGGGCGGCGTGAGTGATGAAGACCTGCCGGCCCTGCTGCATGCGTGCGATGTTTTCGCGCTACCGTCGGTCACGCCAGCGGAAGCTTTTGGAATTGTGCAGGTGGAAGCGATGGCATGTGGAAAACCAGTGGTGAGTTGCGCGTTGCAATCCGGGGTGAAATTTGTCAATCAACATGACGTGACAGGTCTGCTGGTCACTCCTGCTGACAGTGCGGCGCTGGCCGCCGGGATTCGTTCGCTCCTGGGGGATGCTCCATTACGCCGTCGACTCGGAGCCGCCGCGCGGCTTCGCGCCGAACGCGAGTTTTCCGAGGAAGTGATGGTCGATCGCTATTGGGAATGTTTCCGCCGCGTGCTGGCGGCGCGAACTCCGTGAAAACCTACCTCGCCATGTTCCTCGTGTCGCTCCTCGGGGCGTGGCTTGCCACGCCGTGGGTGCGCCGGCTGGCGTTGCACCTCGGCGCGCTCGACCACCCGGGCGACCGCAAAGTTCACGCCGAAGTCATGCCCCGCATGGGCGGCCTGGCCGTCTTCGCCGGATTCTGCCTTCCCTGGCTGGCCTTCCTGCTCCTCAAAAACAGGGTGTCCGGCATCTTCGCCGAATACTGGGAGATGTTCTGGGCGCTGCTGGCCGGCGGCACGGCCATGCTCCTGCTTGGCATTTACGACGATTTGAAAGGGCTCAAGGCGACGCCCAAGTTTGTCGTACAAGTTGCGGTCGCCGTCGCGCTCTACTACGCAGGCTTCCGGATCACACGCATCACCAATCCATTCGGTCCCGCCATCGAACTCGAATGGCTTTCCCTCCCGCTCTCCGTGCTCTGGATGGTCGGGATCACCAACGCCATCAATCTCCTCGACGGCATTGACGGCCTCGCGACCGGCGTCACCGCCTGCATCGCCATGTCCCTGGCCTTGATCAACATCGTCCACGGCAACGTGATCGTGGCGCTGCTGACGCTCGCGTTGGCTGGCGCAAGTTTTGGATTCTTGCCGTTCAACTCCTCCCCGGCGCGCATCTTTCTGGGCGACACGGGCAGCCTGTTCATGGGCCTGCTGCTGGCGTGCATCGGCATCCTGTCGCTGTTCAAGGCGGCCACCGTCTCGTTCATTCTCGTTCCGTTGCTGGTTTTCGGACTCCCGCTGTTTGACACAACCTCCGTCATGCTTGGCCGCCTCCGGCGCGGCACCCCGCTGTTTCAAGGCGACCAATCGCACGTGCATCACCGGCTCCTGCGCGCCGGCATGAACCACCGCCAGGCTTCATACTACCTCTACGCGGTCACGCTGCTGCTGGCGGGTTTGGCGATCTTCATCAGCTTCAACCAGAGCGCCCAGGGCATCTGGTATTTCGGAACGCTTGGATTGCTCGTCGCCGCGGCCGGTTGGCTGGCCTGGCGTCTGCGCGCCTTCCGTCCGCCCGGCCAGCCACCACGCCAGCCGGCCGTTCCGGCGGAAAACGAACCATGCTCGAACTCGAAGAAGCCCTGCCCCGTATCCTGTCTCTGATGCCCGCCCCGCAGCGGGAGGTCATCCCGCTCGAAAGCGCGCCCGGCCGTGTCTGCTTCGAGGTTGTCCCCGCCCCCATTTCCCTCCCGCCCTTCGACAATTCCGCCATGGACGGGTATGCGGTCCGGACGGCTGATGTGGCCGGCGCCAGCCCGGAACAGCCCCGTTGCCTGCGCCGCATCGGCTGCACCGCCGCCGGGGAAGTGTTCGCCGGCGAAGTCACGCCCGGAACCTGCGTCCGGGTCTTCACCGGTTCGCCCCTGCCGCGCGGTGCCGACGCCGTCATCATGCAGGAGGATACCCGGACCGACGCGAACACTGACGGGCAGGTGATTTTTTTGGACGGAGCCAAGCCTTGGGAAAACATCCGCTTCGCCGGAGAAGACATCAAAGCTGGCCTGCCCACCACTGCGCCCGGAGAACGGCTCACCACCGGTCGCGCCTGCCTGCTGGCCGCACTGGGGATCGCCTCGGTACCGGTCGCGCGGCAGCCCGCAGTGGCGCTGCTGGCCACCGGCAGCGAATTGCGCGAGCCGGGGCAAACCCTCGCGCCGGGGCAAATCTTCGAGAGCAATCGCCTCGGCTTGAGTGCCTTCGTCCGACACGCGGGTGGGCTGCCGCGAAGTTTCCCGCTCGTGCCCGACACGCTTTCCGGCACGCGGGACGCGCTTGCCGGGGCGTTTGCCTGCAGCGACGTGGTGGTCACCTCCGGAGGCGTGTCAGTGGGAGAATTTGATTTCGTGAAGGACGCCTTTGCCGGGCTCGGGGGGCGGCTGGATTTCTGGAAGGTCGCCATCCGTCCAGGCAAGCCCTTTGTGTTCGGACAGCTCGGTAAAAAATTCCTCTTCGGCGTCCCGGGCAATCCGGTTTCGGCGCTGGTCACGTTCTTTCTGCTCGTCCGCCCCGCGCTCCTGCGCTGGCAGGGTGCCCGCGACACCGCACCGCCCGGTCATCCCGGCGTGCTGGCAGAACCGCTCGTCAACCGGGGCGACCGCCGGCACTTCCTGCGCGTGACCGTGGATGCTCTCGGACAGGTGCGACCCGCCGGAGTGCAAGCGTCCCATTTTCTCAGCTCGATGGCGAACGCCTGCGGACTGGTCGATGTCCCGCCGGGCACCACCCTGCCCGCCGGACAAACCGTCCGCGTCCTGCGCTGGGATGCCTGAAAGTCGGGAGGGTCAACACGACCAGCGCACACTCTCAAAAAGCCCGTTTGGGGAATTCGAAAGGCGCCGCCGTGGGGCGCGGACGCTCCGGCGCGGGAGGCGGGGCCATGATGCGCGAAAAGTCATTCAGGCCGCTTGCTTTCGGACCTTCGACATTCAACGGATTGCCCGCCAGCGGCGATTTCGGGCGCGTCGCATCCAGGGAACGTCCCGCGTCCGGCCGGCGCAGGATGTCCTCGAACGCGCGCCCCATGCTTTGTTGCTGTTGCTGCCGCTGCAGCTCGGGCGAAAGGCTGAAGAAATCCGCAGCGCGCGGCGACGCACCGGCGACCTTGGGATCGAGCAACTGCCGGAACTGCGAATCGCGATCAATGCGTTGCTGGAGCACCGTGTCACCGCCCAGGCCAAGGCGGGGGGCCAACCGCGCCACCGGCAGGTCAACCGCCCCGCGATTCTCCCCGTTGAATTCTCCCGGCAGGCGCGCGCCGGGGCCGGTGTTGCGACCAAAGGCATCGTCCCGCCCCGCCCCGGTTTGATTGGCGGGCCGCGAAGCATCTTCCCGCGTGCCGCCCGCGGGATTCGAACTGCTGCGGGGATTGAACGCATCGCTGCCGGACGGGATCCGCTTCAACTCGGGTTTGGGAGCGTTGCGCTCAAAAGGGTTCGCGCCCCGGTTTTCGGCGTCCGCCGGTTTTTCAAACCCGGTGGGTGTCTCCGATTCGCCGGGGCCACCGCGTTTCTGGCCGGCCTCGATCCAGTTGCGCTTCTCCACCAAAAGCTCCTGCTGCCGGCGCGTGGCGGCGCTGTTGCCACCGCTGTTGCCGCCAACCGGCACGGAGAACTCGGGGCCGGGGGAGGCGGATTGCGGGAGCAGATTCACGGCCCCCGGGAGAAACCGTTCGCGATCCGTCAGGTCAGGCAGACCGCGTTTCTCCAAACGGCCGGAGAAGACGAGCTTTTCGCCGGCACCCGCGTCCGGCATCCCTGCCAGCATGCCGCCCATCAGCAGAGAAGCGCCCAGGAACCGCGTCACAAAACCGGGGAGAAGAGAAAGCGATTTCACGTAGTATCTGCTAGTTCATACCGGGGCTTCCGTCAAAGGCAACTTGCTCACCGGCCCCGCCACACTCCCCGCCGGCGCAGGAACTCCGCACCCAACAACCGGTAGATCAGCGCAATATGGCTGCGACGCGGACGGGTCCGCCCCGGCATCGCCGCCCGGAACCCTGCCCCATCCGCCTACATCCCCATGATCTGATAGCCGCAATCCACATAGAGCACCTGGCCGGTGATGGCGGCGGCACCGTCGCTTGCCAGAAAAGCGCCCGTGGCTCCCAACTCGTCGGGGACGACGTTGCGCTTGAGCGGCGCATGCGCCTCGTAGTGCTTGAGCATGTCCGTGAAGCCCGCGATTCCTCGCGCGGCCAGCGTGTTCATGGGGCCGGCGCTGATGCAATTGACGCGGATTTTTTGGGTGCCCAAATCGTAGGCCAGATAGCGCGTGCTGGCCTCGAGGGCGGCCTTGGCCACGCCCATGACATTGTAATGGGGAACCACCTTTTCCGCGCCGTAGTAGGACATCGCCACAATGCTGCCTCCCTCGGTCATCAAGGGCGCGGCAGCGCGGGCGAGCGCGACCAGCGAGTAGGCGCTGATGTCATGCGCTATCTTGAACGCCTCGCGCGAGGTGTTGACGAACAATCCTTCCAGGGCGTCCTTGGGCGCGAAGGCGACGCTGTGCAGCAGCAGGTGAAGCCGGCTGTATTTCTCCCCCACCGCCTTGAACACCGCCGCAATCTGTTCGTCGCTGGTGACATCGCACGGCAGGATGAGCGTGTCGGGACCAAAGGTGCCGGCCAGCTCTTCCACATTTTCTTTCAACCGTTCGCCCTGATAGGTGAAAGCGAGCGTGGCGCCCGCCTTGTGCCAGGCCTGGGCGATTGCCCACGCAATGGAGCGTTTGTTGGCCACGCCGAAGACGATCCCGATTTTTCCAGCTAGTTGTGACATAATGAATGCGAATTGCGGGGTTAGGAGTAGGGGCATTTTACGGCCAAGGCAAGGGGGAATCCCGCCCCGCAAATCGTCCTCCGGCCTCCGCGCAACCCGCCCCGTCCCCGGATCACTTCACCAACCGGCTGGCCTTGGAGCGTCCGCCTTTCCACACGTCGTATTGCGGGTCGGCATACGTGCTGAAGAACTCGTCGAGCTGGCGCCGCAGCTCGGCCGTGCGTTTTGCGTCAAGGCCGGGTTGGCCGAACAGGTTGAAGCGTTCGTGCGGGTCGCGCTCCATGTCATACAACTCGAACGGGCCGGCGGGATGCCGCGCGACGTATTTCCAGCTGTCCGTGCGGATGGCGCGCGTGCCCTCCATCTCGTAGAAGACCTTGTTGTCCCACGAAACTGTCTCGCCACGCAGCGCGGCGGAGAAGTCCCGCCCCGGCAACTTTGGCTTTCGCGGCAACTTGTCGCCAAGGCCGAGGTAACTCAGGACGGTCGGGAGGAAATCATAGTTGCTCACCAGAAAGTCGTTCGTGCGGCCCGCCGGAATCTTGCCCGGTTGCCGGAAGAGCAGCGGAATCTGCATCATCAACTCATGCGCGCCGATGGGCCGGAAGTGATCGCCCATTCCCCACATTCCGTTCTGACCGCCCATCCAACCCTGGTCCGCGGAGTAAACCACGAGCGTGTTGTCGTCGAGGCCGAGGCGTTTGAGCGTTGCCATGATTTCGCCCACGCCATCATCCACGCCGCTCGTCTCGGCGGCGACGCGCTCCATCGCCACCTGCTGGTTGTGGAACGCCTTGTTCGCATGCTGCCACGGGTGCATCGCGTCGCGCGGAAAGCTCGTGAAGGGCTTGCCCCGGTAAAACTCCGCATGCCGGTTGCGCGCGGGGTTGAGCATCAGTTGCCCGAGCGAGTACGGCCCGTTGTAGGCCAGAAACAGGAAGAACGGCCGCCCCTTGTTTTGCTCGATGAACTCGATGCCCTTGCGGGTCCACAGGTCGGTTGTGTAACCGGACTCCTTGCGCAGCTTGCCGTCCTCGATCACTTCTTGCTCATAGAATTCCTTCGTGTGTCCGTCCGGCTTGGTCACCCAGAAAGAAAAGCCCTCGCTCGGCGTCAGGTTCGCGCCCAGATGCCACTTGCCGCTGAGGCCGCAGGTGTAACCCGCGTCGCGCAGCACCTCGCCGAGCGACGTGAACTCGGCCAGCGTATTGTAGGCCCGCGGCCCCATCATGAAAGCCGCGTCGAGAAAGCTGTGGACCCCGTGCTGCGACGGAATCAGCCCGGTGAGAAACGTCGCGCGCGTCGGCGAGCATACCGGGTTGCAACTCAACGCGCGCGTAAAGCGGATGCCCTCCGCCGCCAGCCGGTCGATGTGCGGAGTGCGGATGTCCGGATTGCCGTAACAGCCCAGCGTCCACGCACCCTGGTTGTCGGTGAGGATGAAGACGAGGTTGGGTTGCGCGGCGGGAGCGGAATCACGCAACCACCCCATCGCAAACACGGTAACAATCAGCAGGCGAATGAGGCGCATGAGCAAAGCCTGACAGGGATCCAGCACCCGTGAAAGCCGGGAGTCAGCGCGCCTGGAACAACGGAGCCTGCACCAGCTCGTGCACCAGCGTGCGCACCCCGCCGCCTTGGCGCTCCACTTGGTTGATCAGATCATCGAGCGCCGCGCGGTCGCTGAAGGTGACGGGACGGCCGGTGCTGTAGATGGTGAGCTGTTGCGCGAGGTTCTTCAGCAGCGGACGCGGCGTGTCGGCGAGGAGGCGCTGAAACTCACGGATGTCCGCGAACTTCCGGCCGTCCGGTAGCTCGCCGCTCGCGTCCACTTTTGGCCCCAGCTTGAAGCTGATGCCGATGCGCGGGTCAATGCTCCCGCGCGGCGCGGGGTCGCCGTCGCCGATGGAGCGGTAGCGGTCGCGCTGGCCGCCGATGACGTCGAACGCCTCCAGCGCAAAGCCCGGCGGGTCCATCTTCACGTGGCACGCGGCGCACGTCGCGTCGTTGCGATGCTTGTCGAGCAGTTCGCGGATGGTCGTCGCGCCGCGCACGTCCGGCTCCACGGCGGCGACGTTCGCGGGCGGCGGCTCCGGCTCCTGTCCCAGCAGGCGCGCCATGACGAACGCCCCGCGCGGCACGGGCGAGGTGGTCGTGCCGTTCGCCGTGATTTTGAGGATGGCCGCCTGCGTAAGGAAGCCACCACGCGGCGAGTCGGGCGGCAGCTTCACGCGCCGAATCTCCGGCCCGCTCACGCCCTTGATGCCGTAGTGCGTGGCGAGCTTCTCGTTCAGCATCGCGAAGTCCGACTTCACGAGATGGCTTGCGGGGAGGTTGTGCTCCAGCAACTCGCGAAAGAAGGCGAGTGTTTCGGCGCGCATCGAGTCCTGTAGATACGGGCTGAACTCAGGGTAAAGTTTCTTGTCCGGGTCCGTCGC
>CAZUUP010000167.1:0-10350 GCA_964623105.1 uncultured Akkermansia sp. | reverse complement strand
GCTTCTCAGAGCGTGTTTGAAAACTCGCCCGGTGAGGGCACCGGGCCTACAGGCAACGGGCTTTTCGGCCCAATCTTGTAGGCCGCGTCCCCTCGCGCGGCGGTTCTCCAGAGTTTTCAAACACGCTCTAAGGCGGGAGGGCGGTTCGGTGGCGGGCGGGGAAGATCGGGGAGAGTTTTCCGAATTGGTGTGGAGTGAATTTATGCATGTGCGTTTGTTGCAACTGGCGGCGGGGATTCTGGAAAAGGCGGACCGGGGCCAGCCGGCTGATCAGGTCCTGCGCACCGAATTGAAGGCGGCGCATTTGACGCGGCGTGATGCGGGGGCGGTGAGCCGGGGGGTGTTTGCGTGGGGGCGGTGGCGGGGTTGGGTGGACGGGTCGCGTGCACGGGCGATGCAGGTGGCGGAGGCATTGGCGCTCGCGGAGCGGTATGCACGGGAGCCGGAGACTTTTGGGGATGCTGAGTTGCTGGAACGGGGAGTGCCCGTTTGGGCAGGGGGCGAGGTTGCGGTGACGGCGGAGTGGGTGCGGTCGTTGCAACGGGAGCCGGTTTTGTGGTTGCGAACGCGGCGGGGATACGGCGAGCAGGTGTTGAGCATGTTGCCGGGGGCGGTGGCGGGTCCGTGGGAGGACTGCGTGCGGTATGCGGGGGAGGAGGATTTGTTTCGGACGCCGGGGTTTCAGGCTGGTGAATTCGAGTTGCAGGATATCGCCTCGCAGGCGGTGGGGCGTCTCTGCGATCCGCGGCCGGGGGAGACGTGGTGGGATGCGTGCGCGGGTGAGGGGGGCAAGACGCTGCATCTGTCGTCGTTGATGGAGGGACGCGGGCTGATCTGGGCGAGCGACCGGGTTGAGTGGCGACTGCAACGGTTGAAGATGCGGGCGGCACGGGCCGGAGTTTTCAATTACCGGTCGGCGGAATGGGATGGCGGCGAGCGGTTGCCGACGAAGACGATGTTTGACGGGGTCCTGGTGGACGGACCGTGCAGCGGGGTGGGAACTTGGGGGCGAAACCCGCACGCGCGATGGACGGTGAAGCCCGCCGACGTGCATGAACTGGCGGCGGTGCAGACCCGTTTGCTGGAGCATGCGTGCCGGGCGGTGAAGCCGGGCGGGCGGCTCGTTTATGCGGTATGCACGTTGACAGGCGCGGAGACAACGAGGGTGGCGGCGGAATTTGAGCAGCGGCATCCGGAGTTTCGACCGCTGGGATTCCGGGATCCGTTCCGGGCGGAGGAAGCGGCGCGGGTGCAGTTGTGGCTGTGGCCGCAGGTGTCGGGTGGCAACGGCATGTTTGTCGCCGGCTGGGAGCGCACGTAGGCGCAGGGCGCACGCGTTTTTTGACTGGCCTCAGCGGGAAGTGCCCTCACTGTTGCCGCGGCCGGTGCGGGGCAAGAGTATGAAAAACAGGTTTTCAGCGGTGATTTTCGACATGGACGGAGTGATCGTGGACAGTGAACCACGGCATATCCGGGCGTTTCAGGAGGTGTTTGCGGCGATGGGGTACGGGGATCGGCATGGAATGGATTTCGAGGCGTACCTCGGGCGTTCGGACCGCGCGCTGTGGATGGATTTTTTAGCGAAGCACCGGCCGAAGGAGTCGTTGGAGGAGTTGACGGTGTGGAAGCAGCGGCGGTTGATCGAGATCATTCGCGAAGAGCAGCCGATTTTCGAGGGCTTGCCGGATTTGGTGGGCAAGCTGGCGGTGGGACACCGGCTGGCGGTGGCTTCGGGTTCACTGCACGTCGTGATCGAGGAGGTGCTGGCGTTGAAGAATTTGCGGCGGTTTTTCGAAACGGTGGTGAGCGTGCAGGATGTCGCGCAGGGAAAACCGGCACCGGACATCTTCCTGCGGGCGGCGGCATTGCTGGGGGTGAAACCGGGCGAATGTTGCGTAATCGAGGACTCGGCGGCGGGCGTTGCCGCGGGCAAGGCGGCGGGGATGACGGTGATTGCCATCACGAATTCGCTGCCGGCGGCGCGACTGGCGGAGGCGGATGTGGTGGTCCGGACCTATGAGGAGATCGAGGAGTTTTTGGGAGTGGGCGGCAGTTTGAGGGATGTACGGGGCGGTTTGCCGGGCTAGCCGTTGCTGAAGTTGCTGGCAGAACGGCAGGAATCTGTTACATATCGACATGTCCCTCGAAGAAACTTGGTGCTGCGGGCTAGGCGTAGCGCGCATTCGAGGGGGTTTAAGAAAGCAACTGACATGAAACATTTCCACAAGCAGTCGGATCGGGTTTTGCGGGGGCTGGCAGCGACTTTGGCAGGATTGGGGCTGGCGATGGTGGCGGTGCCCGCGCGGGGCGCAGACGAACCGCGCAAGGAGCGGGGAGAGGAAAGGCGGGAGATTCCCCCCGGACGGGCAGAGGGCGAGCGCGTGCGGGAGGGTAAACGAAGTCCGGACGAGGTGCGTCGGGATCTGGAGCGACGTCGGGAGGCCGAGGGGCGGCCAGCGGAGGGGGTGCGCCGGGAGGAACCGCGGAATGACAAGGCCCGCGAGGGAGTGCGTCGGGAGGGCGACAATGTCCGTCGGGAGGGCGAGTCGCGGCGCGACGCGGACGGGCGAAAGGAGATTCGCGGGGAACCGGTGCGTCGCGAAGGCGAGGTTCGTCGGGAGGGTGAAGGACGGAAGGATGTTCGAAGCGAGCCGGTGCGGCGGGAGGGGGAACCGAGACGGGACGGTGAAGTGCGCCGGGAGGGCGAAAACCCGCGCGAGGCAGAAATGCGGCGTGGTCCCCGGCCGGAGGAAGGACGCGGCGGGCCGTTTGGCCTGGACCTTTCGGAAGATCAACGGCGGGCAGTCCATGAAGCGATGCAGGGATCGATGGGGGAATTGCAGGGTTTGATGGAGAAGAACCGTCAGGCCCGGATGTCCTTGGAAGAAGCGGCATTGGCCGAGAAGGCAGACATCGAGGTTGTCGAGCGGCGGGCGCGGACGGTGGGTGAAATTGAGGCCCGCATTGCAATGGTCCGTGCCCGGGCGCTGGCCCGAATCCGGCCGCATTTGATGGCCGAGCAGTTTGAACGTCTGAAGCACTCGCCCATGTTCGGAGGAATGCCTCCGGGGCCGCCGGCGATGCGTGGCGAGGGACGCGAAGGAGACGGAAGGTTTGGAGACGGTCGGGGGCCGAGGCCCGAGGGGCGGGAGGACGTGCGTCGTCCGGCACCCGAGCGTGAGCGGCGTGAGGGTGAGGGACGTCCGGCACCGCGCGGTGAAGGTGAGCGTCGGGACGTGCCGGCCCGCGAAGGGGAGTTTCGGGAGCGTCCCCGGGGAGATCGCGAGGGGAATGGGCGCCGGGAAGAGGCACCTGTACGTCGGGAGGGAGACCGGGAACCCGAGCGTCGTCCGTTGCCGCGTTGACGGTTGGCGGGACTGACGAAGGCGACCCAGGCGGTTGGCGCAGGCGGGGTCTTCAGTCGGCACCCGTGAAGGCCGCCAAAGTTTCCGCAATGGAACCGACGGATACGGAGCTGATCAGCGCGGTGCTGAAAGGCGACGTGAACAGCTTCGAGCCGTTGGTGCGGCGTCATCAGACGCGCGTTTTTGCGACCGCCCGCCGGTATGCGCGACGCGAGATCGAGGTGGAGGACATCGTGCAGGAGGTGTTCATCAAGGCCTTCCAGCGGTTGGAGACCTTCCGGGGCGAGGCTCCGTTCGAGCACTGGCTGATGCGTTTGACGGTGCGGACTTGCTATGATTTTCTGCGTGCGCATCAGCGGAATCGCGAGCTGAATTTCAGTGAATTGTCGGATGAGGAAGGGACCTGGCTGGAACGGGTGCGAACCGGGCCGGAGGATGCACGGGAAGATTCCGATGCGGCCCGGAAACTGGTGGCCCGGGTGTTGGAGCAACTGCCCCCCGATGCGCGAATGATCATCACGCTGTTGGAGATCGAGGAGCGTTCGGTGAAGGAGATTGCGGAATTGACCGGTTGGTCGGTGCCGCTGGTGAAGGTGCGGGCTTTTCGGGCACGGGCACAGATGCGCAAGCTGCTGGAGCGGATCAGCCGGGAAAAGTATTTGTAACCCCGGCGATGGGCGGCGCGTCTGTCGGAATGTTATGGAAATGGATCTGAACAAATTGCATCGCAGGTTGGTGGCGGCAGCGCGGCGGGACGGACCGGCTGACCGGGTGCCGTATGCCTTTGAGAAGCGGATCATGGCGCAGATCAAGGCCCTGCCGAAGCCCGATGGTTGGGCGATCTGGGGTGGGGCATTGTGGCGGGCGGCGGTGCCGTGCCTGGCGGTGATGCTGGCCCTGAGTGTTTGGGCGGTGGTGGTGTCGTGGGATGGCGGCGCGGGGGAGAGTGCTGCGATGGATCTGGAGGGGACATTGCTGGCCAATGTGGAGCATGTGGAGCAGTTGGATCGCATGGTGGGTACTTGGTGAAACCTTGGAAGGTCATTCTTGCAACTTTGGTAATCTTCGGTGCCGGAGTCATGACCGGGGCGCTGGCGGTGAGGATTGCCGCACAGACAAAGCAGAAGAGCGCCGGGCAGGCGGCGCATGCCGCGAAGAACCGGGCACCGAAGCCGGTGCAGAAGCCTGATTTTCTTCAGCGGATGGAGCGGGAGTTGGGATTGTCACCGGAACAGAAGGAGCGGGTCGAAAAAGCGCTGGCGGAGAGTCACAAGCGCACGCGGGCACTCTGGGAACCGCTGCAGCCGCAGTTCCGGTCGGAGGTTGCGCGGGTGGAGGGGGAAATCCGCAGTTGCCTCAAGCCGGAACAGGTTTCCAAGTTCGATGAATTGATCAAACCGCGGGTGATCGCCAAGAGCGACGATAACAGCGAGGAACGGCGCGGCAAAGATGCGAAGCCGTTGCGGGCACCCACGGTTCGGCCGCCGATGATACCGGCTCCTGCGGGCGAGAAGCGTCCTGGAGGGACTAATGCGGCGCCAAAGGCGGCTGCGCCCGTTCAGGCGCCGCCAACGCCTTGATCGGCGGCGGAACTGCGCGGACGGAAGGGGACGGCAACGTGACTTTTGAAATTATGGAGTGGCGAGGATTGCGGCGGCTATCTCGGCTCGCGTGCGATTTTTGGAACCATCGGGTGGCCCGGGATATTTGAGGAGTTTTGCTCGACGGATCTGATGCGCGGCAGGGCAGCATCCTGCACGCGGGGGGCGCGATCGACGTTCCGAAGCGTCAGGGTGTCGCGAGAATCCACCCGCCCGGGGGATCGGTTGGATTCGGCGCGGCAGTCAGGGAAATCGTCGGGGAATTGGTGATCAGGAACATCGAGGCGCCGGTGCGGGTGGCGATGCCGGTGTAGTTGCCGATGACGTTACTTACGGCAAGGTTGCCCACGTCATCGAATACCAGGGCGGGGCGGAAATCCGGATTGGTGGGTAGGATGGTGATGTTTTCCAATGTGATTGCCCGGGCGTGGCGGCAGTACACTCCAAACGAGGGCAGCCATCCGAACATATCGACGCTGGGATAATCCGCTTCGTTTTCCGGCACGACCAACTGCGCGATGTTGGTCACGCCCAACTGGGAAATCCGCTCGATGTCGCCGTGCCGGATGACGTGGATGTTGCGGAGCACGATGTTCGAGACGGTCGCGGAGGGGAGGCCATGGATTTGGATGCCGAAGTCGCGGTTGAGGGTGACGCCGCTGGCACTGGGGTAAACGCCGGTGGTAGTAACGTCCTCGATAAGGATGTCGTAAATCTGGCCGGGGACGGGCGGGGAAACAGTTTGACCGGTGCCGCGGTTGCCGAGCCGGATGAAGATCGGAGAGCGGGTACCTTCGCAGTGGATTCGTCTTACCTGGACGTTGCGGAGGATGCCACCATCGATGGATTCAAATTCGGTATTCGTTTGGGCGGGAACTCGAACGGCGCTGTTCGGAGGAAACGATTCAACTCGGCTGGACCAGTTGTTACTGTGTCCGTGCGTGGCCCGAACTTTTTTGATTCAGATGAAAGGCCTCGAAACTGGCTGCGCGAGGCTACCGCGGTTAATCCGCGGCGAAACTTTGGCGGATGCTCGGCAGGGCAATGGGAAGGACAAAAACGGGCGCGTGATGGAAGTGCTGTTCAGCGATGGCGTGGGAGCTGGAATTGGGCGGCGGTTTTCCGGGCCAGTTCGAAGAGCCATTGGTCGGGATGTGC
The DNA here is from genome assembly GCA_964623105.1 of uncultured Akkermansia sp. GTDB lineage: Bacteria > Verrucomicrobiota > Verrucomicrobiia > Limisphaerales > BJHT01 > BJHT01. The sequence continues at coordinate 4,226 of CAZUUP010000167.1, read as the reverse complement.
CATGGCGTTGGCGGGCGTGGTCAGGTCGGGCGTGATGGCGCGGGCGTCGGAGAAGAGTCTTTTCACCCGGACGGGATCGGCAAGCACGCCACCGAGGGCGAGGCAGGGTAGCTTGAGGCGTTTGCACAGGAGGCCGATTTCTCCGACGCCTTTGCCCATCAACGTGGATTTGTCGAGCGCGCCCTCGCCGGTGATCACGAGATCCACTTGCCGAAGGCGTTGGAGGAGGCGGGCGTGGCGGGCGAACAGGGCGAAACCCGGTTGCAGGCGCGCGCCCAGGAAGAGTCGCAGGCCGAAGCCCAGTCCGCCTGCTGCACCGGTGCCGGGTTCCTTGGCGGAAAGGGCGGGATACTGCCGGGTCGCTACACGGGCGAGGCGGCCGAGGCATCTTTCCGCGAGTGGAAAGTCGTCGGGGCGGAGCCCTTTTTGGGGGCCATAAATTCGGGAACAGCCCTTGAGGCCCAGGAGCGGATTTTGGACATCGACGGCAACGGTGGTGGTGGTGAAGAGGCGGCGGCGGCGTGGAGGAACGAGGCGCTCGAGGCGATGGAGTTCCGTCCAGGTGGTGATCTGCCCGCCGTGCCGGTCGAGGAAGAGCCAGCCCAGGGCGTGGGCCATGCCGAATCCGCCATCATTGGTCGCGCTGCCTCCGATGCCGATGAAACAACGGCGCGCCCCCGATCGGCTGGCGGCGAGAAGGAGTTCGCCGAGCCCGCGGGTGTCGAGTTGGAAGGGGTGGAATTGTTTCGGTGGCAGGAGTGCCAGCCCGATGGCGCGGGCGGACTCGATCACGGCAGTCTTGGTGCGGGCGTCGGACCACCATTGCGCATCGTGGGGACGGTGGGCGGCGTCAACGACGCGGGCGGTTTTGATTTTTGCCCGCAACTCTTGACCCAAGATGGCACCGAAACCATCGCCGCCATCGCTCATCGCGACGGTTTGCACGGTGTCGCCTGGACGACCGGCGCGCCAGCCGGCGGCGATGGCGACACCGGCGGCCTCGGTGGTGAGGGTGCCCTTGAATTTATCGGGTATGACCAGGACTCGCAGGGACATGTCGGCTGGTGGGTTTTCAGTGATGCACGATCGGATTTTGGCGAGTGATTGGACAGGCGGTCTGGAGTCTTTGCCAGTTGGCGGTCAGCGGGTGAGCCGGGGCGAACTCCGTTGAAATAGCTCAGGCAAGGCGGGCTTGAATCCAAGGAACAACCGCGTCAGTCATCGGACGGGTGAAGTCCCCGGAGAAGACGTGACCGGCACCTTTGATTTCGAGCAGTTGAGCGGGGAGGTTGGCCTTGGCAAAGATTTCACGGGAGTCGGAGATGGGCACGACGTCGTCCTCGGTGCCGTGGACGAGGAGCCAGGGAACCTTGATGGCGGGGGCGAGGTTCACCACGGTGTCGATGCTGGCGAGGTCGTTCATGTAGGACTGGGACAGCGGGCATTTCTCGTCGTCCCACATGAAACCGGCGCCGGGGGTGACGGTGCCGAACTCGCGTTGCGCAAAAGCCTTGGTATGAACCATGCCCGCCAGCGAGACCAGCGCGCTGATGCGGGCATCGCGGGCGGTCCGGATCACGCCGACCGCGCCGCCCATGCTATGGCCGACGTAGGCGATCTTCCAGCCAACGAGGGCGTCGAGGACCGCGCCCAGGTCGGCAACTTCCTTGGTGATGTTCGAGTCGGTGAAGCGACCGCCGGAGAGGCCGTTGCCGGAAAAGGACAGGCGCAGGGTGGGAACACCGGCGCGGGCGAGGGCTTCGGCGAGGGCGACGACGAAGGGCCGATCCTTGTTACCGGTGACACCGTGGCCGAGGACGGCCAGGTGGCGTGCGCTGGAGGCGCCGGGATGGAAGGTGTAGTCGAGGCGTTCGCCTTGGGCATTTTTGATTTCGCCAAACATAAGGGTGTTCTTCGGTGGTAATGGCTTGCGTTGGTGCAGTCAGATGGACTAGCGGGCGAAGTGTTTAGCGGCTGCGGGTGCGGGCGCAAATGCAAAGTGCGGGAAGGTGCCCTCCTTTGTGCGGCGGGATGACGTGAGGAAGCGGCTCGCGCCAGCGGCACGACGTGGAGCGGTCGGCTGATCGCCGGGGCCATGCGCCTCCTCATCGTGGCGGCGGCCGGTGCGGTGATGAAACGGCCCGTCATTTTATCTGTTCCGCGGAACAGGCGGGTTCGGTAGGCTGCGCCCAACAGAGAACGAAAGTAAACGCCGCGTAATTCTGACCTATGCCCAATCCCTGGACCGGAGAAGGAAATCCGTACACTCGCAAAGAAGTCGTGGAGCGTCTGCGGGCGACCCTGAAACGCGGCGAGGCGATCATCGCGGCGGGCGCGGGAACGGGCATCAGCGCCAAGTTCATCGAACGCGGGGGTGCGGACTTGATCATCATCTACAACTCGGGGCGGTTCCGCATGATGGGGCATGGTTCAACGTGCGGGTTGATGGCCTATGGGGATGCCAATGCGATTGCGATGGAAATCGGGGAGTTCGAGGTGCTGCCGGTGGTGGAGGAGGTGCCGGTGATTTGCGGGGTGCACGCTTCGGACCCGCGGCGGCGCATGTGGCACTGGCTCGGAAAGGTGAAGGAAATGGGGTTCAGCGGGGTGAACAATTTCCCGACGCACACGATCGTGGACGGGCAGTTCCGCCAGGTGCTCGAGGAGACGGGGATGAGTGTGCGGAAGGAATACGAGATGGTGGCGTTGGCGCGCCGGATGGATTTGTTCTCAGTGGTCTATGTGGCCACGCCGGACGAAGCGGTGGAAATGGCCAAGGCGGGTGCGGACGCAATCATCGCGCACGTGGGGACGACGGTCGGGGGAAGCATCGGGGTGAAGAAAGCGGTGGTGCCGTGGGATTTCACCATTCGGCGGACGCAGGCGATCATTGATGCGGCGAGCCGGGTGCGAAAGGACATCTTCTTCCTGGCGCACGGCGGGCCGATCAACACGCCGGCGGACGCGGAGCGCGTGATGCAGGCCACGGAGGCGGTGGGTTTCGTGGGGGCGAGTTCGCTCGAACGCATGGGTGTCGAGGCATCGCTCACGAATCTGACGCGAGAATTCAAGCGACTGAAGGCGCCGGCGGCGAAGCGGTTTGGGAAGAAACGGTAGCGGGTGAATGGTGCTCGGGCAGCGGAGGTGGCAGCCACGGATCAAACACGGAAAAACACGGATCGGGAAGGACGCGGACGAGGAGGGAGTTCCGGGCGGCTGCTGCTTGGGCGCAGCTTTCGGGGTTTCTTCCGGGGTTCAGCTGTGGCTTGATGGTGAGAATTCAACGGGAACCAAACATTGTTTATGAAACTCGAAGTCATTCTGGCGTTGGGATTGGTGACGGGGTTGGGGATGCAGGCGGCGGAGGCCAAGAAGGAGACGCGGCTTGCGCCCGGGGGGAAGTGGCCGCCCCATTCGATGGAACGTCCGCGGCCGCCGGTTGTGACGCCGCCGAGTTGGGGATCCGATGAGAAGCCGGCGACGCCACCCTCGGATGCGGAAATGATCTTCGACGGGACGAGCCTCGCCAAGTGGAAGTCGGACAAGAAGGACGCGGCGGGCGACGAGGCGAAGTGGAAGGTGGAGAACGGCTACTTCCAGATCGCGCCCGGCTCGGGGGGCATTCGGACACGGGAACGGATCGCAGGCGACTGCCAGTGGCACATCGAGTGGGCGACGCCGGCGGAGGTGAAGGGGCGCAGCCAGGGACGCGGCAACAGCGGGGTGTTCATCGGGGGATTTCCCGAGATTCAGGTGCTGGATTCGTTCGAAAATGACACTTATCCGGACGGGCAGGCGGCGGGATTGTATGGCCATTACCCGCCGGATGTGAACGCGTCGCGTCCGCCCGGCAAGTGGCAGACGTATGACATCATCGTGGAACGGGCAAAAGTGGATGCCGCGGGGAAGCTGGTGCAAAAGGCGCGATTGACAGTTTTGCACAATGGCGTGCTGGTGCATCATGCGCGGGAGTTCGACAACCGGACGCCGGATGGCGATCTGGCGTTGCAGGATCACGGAAACCCGGGCCGCTTCCGCAACATCTGGGTGCGGAAGCTCAATACGGACGAATCGCGCAGCACGCCCGCACCAGCGGTGGAGAAGAAGTAGGCAGAACGGGTGGGAGCAACGATTGGGCGAGGACAAGGGTGATGGGGAATGCCGGGAGAGTCCTTTGGCAGGCATGTGCGGCACTGGTGTTCCGAGTTTTCTCCCTCACCCCGGCC
>CAZUUP010000166.1:0-10431 GCA_964623105.1 uncultured Akkermansia sp. | reverse complement strand
GGCGTTGCGGCGGGTGCAGGCCAACCTCAAACGCTACCGCGCCGCCGTCCTCAAAGCCGCCTGCGAAGGCCGTCTCGTCCCCACCGAAGCCGAACTGCATAAAGTGGCTGCGGCGTCCCGCCGCAGTGCTGGAAACAAACAGAGCCGAGACGGCTCTGCCACTTTTGAAACCGGCGCGGAACTCCTGACCCGCATCCTCGCCGAGCGCCGGAAGAACTGGACCGGCCGCGGCAACTACAAAGAACCCGCCGCCCCCGACACCGCCAACCTCCCGCCCCTCCCCGAAGGCTGGACGTGGGCGACAATCGAACACCTCCGAGTTTTCTCACTCTATGGACCGCGCTTTTCCAGCGACGATTACGCGGAGGATGGCTACATCGTTTTGCGGACCACAGATATCAGTGCGTCTGGCAAAGTGGATGCGTCCAGAGCTCCACGCCTGAAACTGAGCAAGGAAGACTTTGAGCGGTATCGGGCGAAGCGCGGCGATCTGCTTGTCACTCGCACCGGAAGCTTGGGAACGCTCGCCATTTTTGATGACGACGTTGAAGCGATTCCGGGCGCGTATTTGATTCAATTCCGGCTGGCCACAGAACCAGTCACAACCCGATACCTGTTCTTCCTCCTGAAGTCGCCGATTGGGCAAAGCTATCTCACAGGTAAGGGCGCTGGCGTCGGAAGACCGAATCTCAACGCTCCGACGATTGAAGCCTTGCCCGTCCCAATTCCCCCGCTGGCCGAGCAGACGCGGATCGTGGCGGAAGTGGAGCGGCGGTTGAGCGTGGTGGAGGAGTTGGAGTCGGTGGTGTCGGCCAACCTCCAGCGCGCCACCCGTCTCCGCCATTCCATTTTGCAGAAAGCCTTCACCGGATGTTTGGTGTGACGCAGCCAATTACAATGATGGCGCAGATAGTTCCATCGGGTGGAATTCCCTGCGCTACCATTGGCGTCGGGCGTCACGGACGTGAAGCTCATTTACTCCAATGCTGCGTCGTGGCACATTGTGCCACGTCAACGAACCATCAACCGCGAGGCGAGCCGTGAAACTACTAGAGAGAACCTTTGAATTGCGAGGGCCGGAAGGTCTAGGCGCAAAACCGCGCCCCGAATTGATCGGGCCGGTGCTAGGTCGCGTGCGCGAGACGCTGCTTGACTCAGTGCGGATGGGCTTTCTGCATTCAAGCCACGCACGCGGTCGGATTCCCGCCTGCCTGCAACGCGCGACGGAAGTGCGGTTCATCGGGCATGCTGCCGGCAAGGATGATTCGACGCTGCTGCGGTTTGAAGTGCCGGAGTTTGGCAGCGTGGCGGCGGAATTATTCGAGCAAGGCCAACTCTGGAGCAGTGGCCCAAAACCGGAACAGACCGCGTTTGAACTGCTGGCCGAATCGCTGCATGACGTCCGCAGTTTGGCCAAGAACAGCGAGCGATTTGACCACGCATTGCTGCGGCGATTTGCGGGCTATCACGGACTTTTACGGGGCGGCTTGGATTCCATCTCACTGCCGGACGCCGGCGTTGCTGAAAGCGAGTGCATTGATGAAGCATTGAGTGCCGCTGCCAAAAGCCTGTTTCTTGAAACGCCACCGACAAAGCGAGTCCGCTTGTGTGGACGATTGGATCTGCTCGGAGTAAGCAAGCGGGTCATGGGGCTATTCATGGAAGACGGGGCGGGGGTCACCGCCGTTTGGACAGCCGAGGGATTTGTTGATCTCGCCAGCTTTCTCGACAAACAAGTGGTGATTGAAGGCCTAGCCGAGTTCCGTCCCTCAGGCACATTGTTGCGCGTGGATGCGGACGCAATTCGCGATGCTGGCGCAGGCGACTCCTCGTTTTCGATGTTGCCGCTGCCGGAGATACGGCGGAGTTATCAGAAATTGGCGGCGGCCGTTCGACCGGGACAGAAACCCTATGCTTCAATTTTTGGCATGATCCCCGGTGAAGAAACAGATGAAGAATTTGCAGCGGCGGTGGCCGAGTTGAGCTGATGCCAAACGCCCCGACCTATCTTTTGGATACCGGCATCCTTCTGCATTGGGTTCGCGGCAGCAAGGTGGCGACGGTCGTTGATGGGCAGTTTCAACTTCGGGCCGCGAGTTTCCGTCCGTTGATTTGCGAAGTAAGCCTCGGAGAGATTGAAGCCTTTGCGCGCGCACAAAAATGGGGCGAGCCGAAGCGCGCGAAGTTGAAGGAGCTTAAAAAGGAACTCATCGCGGTGGATATCTCCGATGCCCGGGTGATTGACGCCTATGCTGATTTGAGTTCGTTAGCCAAGTCGAACGGTTGGGGAATTTTCCACAAGAAGAACGACCTTTGGATCGGCGCGGCAACTCGCGTGTCAGGCGCAACACTGCTCACGACGGATAAGGATTTCGTTCCGCTTCTTGATGCAAAACACCTCGATGTCATTATGCTCGATGCGATGACGGGTTGGAAACTTTCCTGACATGAGCAACCCCACCGCACTCGTCCAAAAGCTTTGGAACTATTGCAACATCCTTCGCGATGACGGTTTGTCCTACGGCGATTACGTGGAGCAGTTGACGTTTCTGCTCTTCCTCAAGATGGCGGATGAGCAGTCGCGTCCGCCGTTCAACAGGCCCAGCGCCGTGCCCAAGGAGTTCGCCTGGCCCAGCCTGCTGGCGCGCGACGGCGATGAGTTGGAGACGCATTACCGGCATGTGCTCGAATCGCTCGGCAAACAGAAGGGCATGCTCGGCGTCATCTTCCGCAAGGCGCAGAACAAGATCCAGGACCCGGCCAAGCTGCGCCGGCTCATCGTGGACCTGATTGACAAAGAGCAGTGGTCGAGCCTGTCCGCCGACGTGAAGGGCGACGCTTACGAGGGGTTGCTGCAAAAGAACGCCGAGGACGTGAAAGGCGGCGCGGGCCAATACTTCACGCCGCGCCCGCTCATCGCCTCGATGGTGGACGCGGTGTCACCGCAACCTGGCCAGACGATTTGCGATCCAGCCTGCGGCACGGGTGGTTTCCTGCTGGCGGCGCATGATTACATCGCGCGCATTCCCGGCCTGGACAAGGCGCAGAAGAAGCGGCTCAAGAACGGGACGCTCTTCGGCATCGAACTGGTGGACAGTGTCACGCGCCTTTGCGCGATGAATCTGTTGTTGCATGGGATTGGGGGCGATGACAGCCACCTCACCCCGTCCCTCTCCCCCAAAGGCGGAGAGGGAGAAGGCAGCCTCCCCGTCGTCACCAAGGACGCGCTGGCCGGGAAGCATGGCGAGTATGACATCGTGCTGGCCAATCCGCCGTTCGGCAAAAAGAGCAGCGTGACTATCGTGAACGACGCGGGCGAGCAGGCGAAGGAATCGCTGGTGATCAACCGCGACGATTTCTGGGCGAGCACGAGCAACAAGCAGCTCAATTTCCTCCAGCACATCTTCACCATCCTCAAGCAGCACGGGCGCGCGGCGGTGGTGTTGCCGGACAATGTGCTGTTTGAAGGCGGCGCGGGCGAAACGATCCGGCGCGAACTGCTCAAGCAGGCGGACGTGCACACGTTGCTGCGTCTGCCCCCGGCATCTTCTACGCGCAAGGCGTGAAGGCGAATGTCTTGTTCTTTGACCGCAAACCCGCGCAGGAAAAGCCGTGGACGGAGAAGCTTTGGATTTACGACCTGCGCACGAACCTGCATTTCACGCTCAAGGAAAACACGCTCAAGCGAAGTGATCTCGATGACTTTGTAGCGTGTTATTTTGGACAGACGGGATCGACACCTCACCCCAGCCCTCTCCCCGGTCGAGGCGGAGAGGGTGGCGGCAATGTGGCTGCGGCGTCCTGCCGCAGTTCAGGAGAGAATCAGAGCCGGGTCGGCTCTGCCACACTGAATCGCCACCACCGGGTCGAGAGCGAGCGGTTCAAGTCTTTCACCTACGAAGAACTGACCAAGCGGGACAAGGTGAACCTGGACATCTTTTGGCTGAAGGATGACGCGCTGGAAGAGTCTGCCAATCTGCCGGCCCCGGAAATCATCGCGCAGGAAATCAGTGATGATTTGGAGGCGGCGTTGGAGCAATTCGCGACAATTGCGGAGGATTTGAAGGGCTGATGGCTGCCGGCCAACCTCCAGCGCGCCACCCGCCTGCGCCAGTGAATCCTCCAACGCGCCTTCATCGGCGGGCTGGCTTGACAAAATTGGACGTAAAACATAGTTTTACAACATGGTTAAAACGATCTCCAAGATTGGCAATTCGCAAGGGTTGATGTTTGACGCGGCGTTGATGGACCTGGCGCACTTAAAGGCCGGCGACCAGGTGAACGTGGAGGTTCACGAGGGCGGCACGATCACGCTCACGCCGCTGCGGCCCAAGCCGTCGCGCGCCGAAGTCTCGCGCGTCATCCAAGCGACAATGAAGGATTATGCCCGAACGATGAAGAAGCTGGCATGAGCGCCACACCGGAAGATTGTTTTCACCTGACGGTGGAGATCGTGCGGGAGATTCACGCCGAGGCCATTGCAAAGTTTGGCGGCTCGGACGGCGTGCGGGAGATGGCGTTGCTGGAATCGGCCGTAGCCGCGCCCCAGGCCAGTATCGGCGGGCAGTCGCCTTACAAGGACCTTGCGGAAGTGGCGGCGGCCTATTTGTTTTATCTCTGCAAGAATCATCCGTTCATTGACGGCAACAAACGGGCGGCGCTGGGCGCGTGCATCGTCTTTCTGCGGTTGAACGGAATCGAACCCAAGAAGGACGGGTCGGAGTGGGAGGAATTGACTCTGGCCGTGGCAGCGAGCGCGATTGACCGCGATGAAGCAACCGCGCGGTTACGGAAAATATTGCCGAAGCGAGGATGAGCAATGCTGCGCCGCAACTGGTCCAGAAACTTTGGAACTGCTGCAACATTCTCCGCGATGACGGCTTGTCCTACGGCGATTATGTGGCGCGGTTGAGGTTTTGCTGTTCCTCAGGATGGCGGATGGGCAGTCGCGTCCGCTGAATGTGGACTGGAAATGAATGTGAGCTCGAAGCAGCGGCGGGACGCCGCTGCCACTGTGCCCGAGACAGCGGGGAACGTCGATGGCACTGTGCCCAAGGGGTTTGCCTGGACCAGCTTGCTGGGGGGCGCTTCTGTGGGTGAGGTGCCGGTGTTGCGCTTCCAGAGGGTTCGGGGGGTGGGAAGTCTGGTGGCGTGGAGCGGGAGGCTGGCTGGTCAGGTGAGGAGTTCGCGGATGAGGCGTTCGCCTTTTTCGACGATGCGGATGGGGCGGCCGGCGGGGGTGTCGATTTCCTTCTGATAGTCCACGCCGAGGAGGTGGCAGACGGTGGCGAGGAAGTCGGGGATGGCGACGGGTCGGTCGGTGACTTCGGTGCCGGTGGAGTCGGTCGCACCGATGACCTGGCCGCCGCGGACGCCGCCGCCGAAGAGGATGGTGGACCAGGCTTTGGCGTGGTGGTCGCGTCCGCCGTTGTTGTTGATGCGGGGGGTGCGGCCGAACTCGCCCATGCAGAGGACGAGGGTGCTGGCGAGGAGTTCGCGTTCATGGAGGTCGCACACGAGGGCGGACATGCCGAGGTCCAATTGGGTCATGAGGTCGCGGGTCTTTTGGGCTTCGGCGCGCGCGTGAGAATCCCAGTTGGAGAGATAGACCTCGACGAAGGCGACGCCGGCCTCGACGAGGCGGCGGGCGAGCAGGCAGCCGCGGCCGAAGCGGTTGTCGCCGTAGGCGCGGCGTGACGGCTCGGGTTCGAGGTCGAGGTCGAAGCAATCGCGGCGGCTGGAGCGCATGAGGCGCAGGGCGCCGGCGATGCCGGCAAGATGGGCTTCAGCGGCGGGGGCCATGCGGGTGCGGGCGAAGTGTTGTTCGAGGCCGTCGAGGAGGCGGGTGCGACGGTCGAATTCGGCCGGCGTGGCCGGGGGGGTGGCGTTTTGCAGGCCCTGGCCGGGGTCGGTGAGGACGAGGGGTTGATGGCGGGGGCCGCGATAGCCGGGGTCGCGGACGACGTCGTGTTTGACGAGGGGTTCGCCGGTGACGACGAAGTTGGGAAGGGGTGAATCGGGGCGGAGAAGTTCGGCAGCGACGGTGGAGCCGAGTCCGGGGTAGTTGATGCCGCCGGCACCGGGTCGGTAGCCGGTGTGGACGTAGATGCGGGCGCGTCCGTGGTCGGCCTCGGCGCTGCTCATGCTGCGGATGATGGCGCCGTGGTGCATGAGTTTGGCGAGTTGCGGAAACTTTTCACTGATTTGGATGCCGGCGACGGAAGTGCCGATGGCACCGAGGTCACCGCGGATTTCGATGGGGGCATCGGGTTTGGGATCGAAGGTTTCGAGGTGGCTTGGTCCGCCGTCCATCCAGAGGAGGATGCAGGATTTGGGGCGTGGGCGGGCAGCGGTCTGGGCGGCGAGGGCGAGCGGGCCGAGCCAGCCGGACAGGGATGCGGCACCGGCGCCGGTGGCGAGCAAACGGAGGGACTCGCGGCGGGTGGGGAGCCAGGCCGGAGGGCGGTGGGTGGGGAGGTGCATGAGAGTGGGTCGCGGTCAGTGGTTGGTGGCGAATTCGGCGGTGTTGAGGAGGGTCCAGAACAGGCCGGCGCCGGCCGCGAGCGGGTCGGGTTGGGCGGCGAGATATTCTTTCAACAAGGGGCGTTCTGCCGCGGTGGGGTGGCGGGCGTAGGCGGCGAGGTAGAGGGCGTCGGTGAGTTGGTCGGCGGAGAGGTCGTCCTTGAGGAAGCGTTCGGCGGCGGCTTCGGTGTTACGCAGGAGCGGGCCGTTCATGAGGTGGAGGAACTGGGGGATGCCCTGATTGACGAGGCTGCCGTCATTTTCGTCGGGGCGGGCGCTGAAGAAGCGGATGAACTCGTCGCGGCTCAAACCGGGGAGGGGTTGAACGCTACCGGTGACGAGCATGGGCGCGGGTTTGCTGCCGGGCTTGGGAGCCTGGGGGTTCAGGGCGACGCTGAGGGAGGCGTAGAGCATTTCCGGGCGAAGCACTTTGACCGCGCGGTGGCTGAACCATTGGGTGTCGTGCTGATTGCCGGCGTGGGGGCGGCTGCTGCGTTGGTAGGCGTGGCTGGCGGTGATGGCGCGGAGGAGGTGTTTCAGGTCGAAGCGGGTTTCGGTGAGTTCCCTGGCTAGCGTGGCGAGCAGTTCGGGGTGCGAGGGCGGGTTGTCCGCATGGAAGCCGTCCAGTGGCATCACGAGGCCGCGGGTGAAGAGGTGGGCCCAGAGGCGATTGGCGGTGTTGGCGGCGAACCAAGGGTTGCGGGCGTCCACGGCCCAGGCGGCGAAGCGCGGGCGGTAGGGGCCGGGGTCGGACCAGCCGGTTTCGGTGCCACCGAGGAATTTGGCGGGGAAGATCTTGCCGGTGGCCTTGCCGGTGGCGGGCGGAACGAGGACGACCGGGCCGGTGGCGTCCTTGGGCAGCCAGGTTTTGGGCATCATCGACTTGACGAAGGGTTCGTCCGGAGCGGCTTCGGTGAAGGTCCAGCCGACGGGGTTTTTGCCGTCGGTGTAGCCGCGGCGGAGGCGGCTGAAGAAGGCGGCCGTGCCCCAGAAATCGGCCTGCGTCCAGGGGGCGAAGGGATGGTCGTGGCATTCGGCGCAGCGGAGCTGGACGCCCCAGAAGAGGCGGGAGGTGGCGTCGGCGAGGAGGTTGGGCTGGGGTTCGGCGCTGTCGGAGTTGGCGAGGATGAAGGCGGCCTGGGGTTGCTCGCGGAATTTGCCTTCGACGGTGAGGAGTTCGGTGACGATACGGTCCCAGCCGCGGTTGGCGTTCAACTGGTCGGCGAGCCAGGGAGTGAAGGTGTCGCGGGTGGCTTTGACCGCGCCGACATCCCGCGGGGAGATGAGTTCGCGCCAGATGGTGCCGAAGTGTTCGCCGTAGGCGGGGGATGCGAGCAGGGCATTGACCCAGAGCGCGCGTTTGTCCGGCCGGGTGTCCGCGAGAAACGAGGTGATCTCGGCGTGGGTCGGGATGCGGCCAATGAGGTCGAGCGTGACGCGGCGCAGGAATTCGCCGTCTTCGGCGGGTGGCGAGGCGGCGAGACCGGCGCGAGTTAGTCCGGCATCCACCCAGCGGTCGATGGACGCGGTCAGAGGTTGGGGGTCGCGGGGTGGGCGGATTTCTTCGGCGAGTTTGGCGACGGGTTTGGTGGTGGAAGGCGCGGGGCTGGATTGGTCCGGCTTCATCTGTTTGCCGGGCTTGATCATTTCCTTGTCCTTGCCGGGGGCGTGCAGCGCGCTCCAAACAAGAACCAACATGCAAACCTGACAAAGTCGTAGCATTTGAGAGCAACCTGCGAGCTGGGGGCTCGGGAGGTAACCTGCCTGACTGCTCGGGGTGGTCGTGGATTCATGCGGTTGGGGCGGGGTTGGGGACGGCGAGGGGGAGGGAAGTGGAAGGGGGAGACTCCGACTGGCGGGGACGGTTGGGGCTTAACTTGGGGGTGAAAGGTGGCGATGGAGGGGTAAAACGGGCGGGGACGGGGTGTGTCGGCGGGGTGCGGCAGGGGATAATGCTTTGACCCTTTGCGCAACTTTCCTTAGCCTCCGGCGTTTGTAGATCGAAAGTAAGCTGCTGTCGAAATGGCGTTTACATCCATAAAAAGCGTCCTTGCCCAGGCCGATTTGGTCGCGCCGGAGCAGTTTGATGACTGGAGCAAGGCGTGGCGGGTGGCGACGGAGAACGGGGCGCAGGAGTCGTTGTTTGCGTTCTTCTGCCGGGAGAAGGGGATCTCGGAGGATACATTTTTGCAGAAGCTGGCGCCGGTGGTGGGGGCGCCGTTTCTGGATTTGCGGACGGTGGATGTGCCGGCGAATGTGCGGCAGAAGGTTTCGACGAAGGTGGCGTTCCAGTATGGAGTGATTCCCACGCGGTTTGAGAACAACGTGTTGCAACTGGCGGTGGGCAATCCGTTTGACACGGCGATGATCAACGCGGTGCAGTTTGACGCAAAGGCGCCGGTGACGTTTGCGCTGGCGCCGCGGGGGGAGATCGAGAAGGCGCTCAAGAAGTATTACGGGGTGGGGGCGGAGACCCTGGACGAGATGGCGAAGGAGGATGAGCCGCTGGAGTTGCTGGTGAGCGAGGACAAGGAGATCACGGAGGGTGACCAGGAGGCGAGTGTCATCAAGTTTGTGAACCAGGTCATCTGGGAGGCGTACAAGGACCGGGCGACGGACATTCATTTCGAACCGGCGGAGGATGAGTTGCGAATCCGGTACCGGATTGACGGGATTTTGCACCAGACGCCGATGCCGCCGCAGTTGAAGCGGTTTCAGGCGGCGTTGATTTCGCGCATCAAGGTGATGAGCGGGATGAACATCGCGGAGAAGCGGCTGCCGCAGGACGGGCGGATCAATGTGCGGATCAAGGGGGAGGAGATTGACATCCGGGTTTCGACGGTGCCGACGGTGTATGGGGAGAGCGTGTCGTTGCGGTTGCTGACGCGGGGGAAGATTTTCCTGAGCCTGGAGAAGCTGGGTTTTGCGCCGGCGGAGGAGGACGCGTTGCGGGAGATCATCATGAAGCCGCACGGGATCGTGCTGGTGACGGGTCCGACGGGGGCGGGCAAATCGACGTCGCTGTATGCGTTCCTGAGTTCGATCAATTCGATCACGAAACGGATCATCACGATCGAGGAGCCGGTGGAGTATGAGTTGAAGGGTATCAACCAGATCGCGGTGCGGTCGGACATCGGGCTGACGTTCGCGGTGGGTTTGCGGCACATTTTGCGGCAGGATCCGAATGTGATCATGGTGGGTGAGATTCGCGATCTGGAGACGGCGGAAATTGCGATCCGGGCGTCGCTGACGGGGCATCTGGTGTTCTCGACGCTGCACACGAATGATGCGCCGAGCGCGTTCACGCGGTTGATCGACATGGGGATCGAGCCGTTCCTGGTGGCGTCTTCCGTGGAGGCGGTGCTGGCGCAGCGGTTGGTGCGGACGATCTGCCCGAAGTGCAAGGAGGAGCAGAAGGTGGATCCGGATTACCTGGCCAGGGTGGGGTTTCCGGCGGACGAGATTGCGACGGCGAAGTTCTGGCGGGGGAAGGGATGCGAAGCGTGCCGGCAGCTGGGGTATCAGGGGCGGATGGGCATCTATGAACTGCTGCTGGTGAACGAGGCGGTGCGGCCGTTGATCCTGAACCGGGCGCCGGCGACGACGATTGCGCAGAAGGCGATCCAGCATGGGATGCGGACGCTGCGGATGGACGGGTGGAACAAGGTGCGGGCAGGGCAGACGACGATCGAGGAAGTGCTGCGGGTGACGCAGACCGAGGAGCATTTGCAGGGGTTGGTGGAGGAGTTCAAACCGTCCAAGGCACCGGATGCCAAGCTGGAATTCCGGGCGAGACGCTGACCATGGCGCGACTGACGACATGCAATGTGCTGAACGCCGCGGACGGGGAGCGGCAGTTGTGGCGGTACACGGCGGGGCTCAAGGGTTTCAATCTGAACGTGGAGGAGA
>CAZUUP010000165.1:0-10434 GCA_964623105.1 uncultured Akkermansia sp. | reverse complement strand
ACCGCGATGTATCAGATGAATTGCGGCAATCGCTTCGGCGGCGACCCCGGCCTCGGCGCGTGGGTGAACTACGGACTCGGCTCGGTGAACCAGGATTTGCCCGGCTTCATCGTGCTGCCCGAGGTGTCATATCCGCAGGGCGGCGCGGCGAACTGGAGCAACGGCTATCTGCCCGCGAGTTTCCAGGGCACGCCGCTGCGCGCGAAAGGTTCGCCGATCCTCGACCTCACGCCGCCCGCCGGCATCACGCCCGAACATCAGCGCGCGAATCTCGACCTGCTCGCCAAGCTCAACACCGCGCACGCCGCGCAGCATCCCGGCCACGACGAACTCGCCGCGCGCATGGACAATTACGAACTCGCCTTCCGCATGCAGATGCAGGTGCCCGAGACGCTCGACCTCTCGAAGGAGGACGCGAAGGTGAAAGAGAGCTACGGCATCGGCAAAGATTGGACGGATTCGTTCGGCCGCAAATGCCTCCTCGCGCGCAAGCTCGTCGAGAAAGGCGTGCGCTTCATCCAGCTCTACAACGGAACGTGGGATTCGCACGACTACATCGAGCGTGCGCACGGCAACCTCATCCGCGGCGTGGACCAGCCCATCGCCGCGCTCATCGCCGACCTGAAGCAGCGCGGCCTGCTCGACAGCACACTGCTCGTGTGGTGCGGTGAGTTTGGCCGCACGCCCGATAACGGCGTGCGCGGCGGCACCGCCTATGGCCGCGACCACAATCCGAACGCGATGACCATCTGGCTCGCCGGCGGCGGCTGCAAGGCCGGCACCACGCTCGGCATGACCGACGACCTTGGAATGGCCGCCGTCGAAGGCAAAGCGCACGTCCGCGATTTCCACGTCACGCTGCTGCGCCTCCTCGGCCTCGACGACAACAAACTCACCTACTACCACGCGGGCCGCTTCAAGCAGCTCAGCCAGTTCGGCGGTCAGGTCATCAAGGGGTTGATCGCCTGAAAGACCGCCGGGGAGCCCGGTTGGCGTGTTGCGAGCAGCGCTCGGGAGTGCTGGCGGACAATTCAGTCGCGTCCCAGATCATTATCGCGGACAGCGCGCAGTTTGGCGGCAAGCCGGGCTTTAAAACTGTCCACGACGGCTGCGAAGTCGGATTTGCGCGCCAAGTTGGTGTATTGCCACGGATCGGCGGTCATGTCGAAAAGCTCGATTCCCTTGGATGCGTCTTCGCCATACTGGATGTAAGACCAGCGATCATCCCGGAGCAGAAACCCCTTGGTGGACGGTGCCACGCTGAAGGCGGCATCACGCACCTGATGGGCGGGGTCATCGAACATGTGCGCGATGTTGCGGCCCTGAAGACGCCGGGGAACTTCGAGTCCGCACAAACTGGCCATCGTCGGATACAAGTCGATCAATTCAACCAGTGAACGGCACACGGCGGGCTTCTTGCCGGGAACGCGGATGATCAACGGAACCATGGCTGATTCATCGCGCAGGCTGACCTTGGCCCAGAAATCGTGTTCTCCCAGATGGTAGCCATGGTCGCTGGTGAAGATGACGATGGTGTTGCCAGCCTGGCCGGATTGCTCGAGGGCGTCGAGGACCCGGCCCACCTGCGCATCCATGTAGGAGACGCTTGCATAGTAACCGCCAACGGCCTTTTTCTGCCGACGCAGATCCATCTTCATGTTCTCGCTGGTCTTGTAGTTGATGCCCGCCCGGGGGATGTCGTCCCAGTCGCCTGGAATCTTCGGCGGCAGGGGCAGCTTGTCGTAGGGCAGGAACGGCTCGAAATACCGCTTCGGCGCCACGAAGGGGACGTGGGGACGCACGAAACCGACCGCGAGGAAGAAGGGCTTTCCCGCATGTTTTCGAATCAACTCGACGGCCTTGGCGGCCGTCTTGCCATCGGAATGAACGAGGTCGTCGCCGTCCGCTTCCACCACGACGAACGTGTTGCCCCCCACGACGGGCTTTCGTCCATCGGGATTGCCCTCCAGAGTTTCGCCCGCACCCGCGGCCTTCCATTCGGGACCCGGGCTGTTGAATTTCTCGGTCCAAGAAGCGGGGTCATCGGCGCCGTCGCCACCGTTGTGATTGCGACCGTCACCACCGGTCTCGATCCCGCCTGGAACCCCCATGTGATAGATCTTGCTCACCCGGGCGGTGTAGTATCCCGCGTTTTTGAAATGCTGCGCCCACGTCGCCCGTTCGCCGATGGCGGCGCGCGGGCTGTTGTAACCCAGTACGCCGGTCGCATGCGGGTAATAGCCGGACATGAATGAAGCGCGTGACGGCCCGCAGTAGGTGCCCTGGCAGAACGCACGGGTGAAGCGCGTGCCCTGCGCCGCGAGGCGGTCAATGTTCGGGGTGCGGCAGATCTTGTTGCCGTAGCAGGACAGGGCGGTGGCGGTCAGATCATCGGAGATGATGAAAAGGACGTTGGGCGGCGCGGGTTTCTCGGCAGACGCGGGAGAAAATCCGCCATGCGCGAGAAGCAGGAGGACACCCAGCCAGCGTCGCAACAGGTGATTCATCGTGCGGGGAGACTACCAAACGCCGCGTTGGCTGAAAATGCTGGATCTCGCCGGGCCGAACGGGCACCAGCCGTCGAGCTGATTTCGCTGCAATGGTGGTCGGGGCTCGACGCGGACCGCGGCGTTCTGACAGACTGAGCACACTGGACCATGAAACCGGACCAACCCATACTGCTGGTGGAGGATGATCGGATTGACGCGATGACCGTCCAGCGCGCGCTGCGGGAACTCAACTCCCCCAATCCATTGCGTCACGTCACGGACGGCGAGAAGGCGCTCGAACACCTGCGGAATCCAGCCAACCAACGGCCGGGATTGATCCTGCTGGACTTGAACATGCCGCGGATGAACGGCATCGAGTTCCTCACCATCGCCAGGGAAGATCCCGAGTTGCGCTCAATTCCCGTCGTGGTGCTGACGACCTCGCGGGAGGAGGCGGACCGGTTGAAAAGTTTCAACCGGAATGTGGCCGGTTACATGGTCAAACCCGTGGACTTCGCCCAGTTCGTGGAAGTGATGCGGGTGATCGGCCGATACTGGCTTACGAGCGAGGCACCTCCGCCCCCCAGCCGTCCGGGTGTGTGAGGGGACTTCGCCCGACGCTTGGTCCTAGCGGGCGGGCTGCAATTCGCCGAGCTTCACGACGCGCTGCAACGGAACGGTACCGTCGGCCCCCACGATCTTGATGGTAAGCACCGGGTCGGGCGCCTCCCAGTCGATCTGCAAATGACCGACGTTGGCCTCGTGGAAGGTCGCGGGCTGCACACGATACTTGTTGGGAGTCGGAGTGCCGCGAGGATGGCGCTGAGTCATGCCGCTGGAGGTGAAATCGTACAGGGGATAGCCGAGGGGGCCGGGCATTTTTGAAAACTCGCTCCAGTGCCGGTCGCCACTCACGAACAGTACGCCGGCCGCGCGCGTGCGGGCGAGAACGGCGAGGAACTTTTCCTTCTCGCGGGGAAAATTGGCCCACGATTCGCAGCCGGCAAATTCGGCGACGAACTGGATGCTGGAAACAATCAGGCGCACCTCGGCGGATTGGCGGAGCTGGATTTCGAGCCATTCCCATTGGGTTGCGCCGAGCATGGTTTTGCCGGGATCAGGGTCGGGCACGTAGGGACCGCCGCTGGGTTCGGCCCCGTGATCGCCCCGGACCAGGGGGCTGCGGAAGTAACGGGTGTCGAGGAGAATCACCTGCACGCGCTTTCCTGGCGGGCCGTAAATCCGCGCATCGCAAACCCCCTCCTGCCGGCGGCGCGGCGAGTCGGACGGCTCCTCGAGCCAGTCGAGAAACTCGCGCTGGGATTCACGCCGCATCGGGTAGTTGGCCCCGGCATCATTCCAGCCGTAATCATGATCGTCCCACGTGGCGAGGAACGGCGTTTTCTTGCGCAACCCTTGGAAGAAAGTGCTCTGCTTCAGCGCGAGATACTTGTTGTGCATCACCGTCATGTTGGTGGTGTCGGCGTAGATGTTGTCGCCCATGAAGATAAACAGGTCCATGGGCAGCGTCAGGGCGCGGTCGAGCAGGGGATGCTCGGTCTTGTTCAGGCAGGAACCGAAGGCGATGTGGCGCAGGGGTTCGGCGGCGCGGGAATCCCCGGGTTCGACGGCCAGGACGAGGAGCAGGAGGAGACGTTTCATGCAGGCAGCGTGCCGTTGCGCGACGTTGGTGCTCAAGGGAAATTGCCGTTCACGCGGCCCGCTCGGGAGCGCGGTGACGACTTTCCGCTGCGGCGCAGGCGATTCGTCGCCGTTGCCGAACCGGACGGGGTCGCCCTTGCTGGCAGGCCTCCGCTGGCGCGAACCAGGGATGCTGCGCGCGAATCCCGACCCGCGGCTTCCCCACGGCGACAAGTCGCCTCGCGAAAGCGGTGACGAGTCACCGCACTCCATAGAGCGGGGGTCGGGAATCTGTGCAGCGCTGATCCAGGCTTTGCCGGACTCTTTTATTTCCAGTCGTCGGTGCGGAAGGTTTGGGCGGGCAGGCCGTCCTTGTTGAAGAGGTTGGCCCACGGATGCTGGCTGGCCCAAGCGTAGCGGACCGCGGCGGGTTTGGCGACGGACGGGCTGGAAACCACGATGGTTTCGCCGTCGATCACGGCATCCGCCCAGACAAATTTTTTGTCTTCGCCGGCGATGATGAAGCCCTGAAGTTTGTCGCTGTGGCGGGCGGTCAGTCCCTGGCCGACATGGGTGAATTTCAGCCGCACCTTGCCGCCCTCGATGGCATGCGACGCGAGAAGCGGGCCCTGTGTCTCGACCTTCTGCCCGTAAACCATGCCGAGCGCGACGCGGCTGGCGCGGGTGCCGTAACCGGATTTGTTGGTGGGATGAATGCCCGAGCCAAGGTCGCTGCTGATGACGAGCGCGGTGTGCGGGTAGGACTGGATGCGGATGTGCAAATCGCGGTAGGCACCGTCACCAACGCCGGGAACTTGCGCCGGTTGGGGGGCGAACTTGCTGGCGTTTTTCGTCACCGCATTGTCGGTGTCCCACGCGCAGCCGCCGCCGCTGGGCTTTTGAATGTAGAGGAACGGGAATTCGCCCTGACCCCAGTCGTTGCGCCAGCCGCGGATGAGGGCGCCCATGAGGGTGTATTGGTCAATGCCGTTGATGGCGGTGCCGCTTTCGCCCTGATCCCAGAGGACGCCGCGGATGCCGTAGCCGACGAAGCCGCGAATGTGGGACTCGAAGAGGTGGCCGATCTTGGCGCCGGAGGTTTCACCGGGTGCGGCGGGCGGCGCGGGTTTCCGCGGCGCGGGTTTGTTGGCAGCTTTGGCGGCGGCGGACTCCTTTTCCCACCGGGCGAGATCCTCGGCATGTTTTTTCTGCGCGGCCTCGGGGGAGTGGGTGGCGCTGAGTTTGGCCACCAGTTCCTTGCAGGCGGTGTCGGAGCGGAACATTTCCTCGCTAAGCCAGTAACCGGACGGAGTGCCCCCGACAGCGCCGAGCAAGAGACCGACCGGAACCTTCAGTTCCTCATGCAGGCGCACGCCGAACGGAAACAGCAGGGCGGAAAAACCGCCGGAGGTCTGCGGCGTGGTGATCTGCCAGGTGCCGTTGCGATTGATGTGCCGGACTTGCGGCAGGGATTTCTTCGCCAACTCGGCGAGCACTTCGTCATTCTTGGCATAGCCGCCAACGCGTCCGTCCATGTTTGACTGGCCGGAACCAACCCACACTTCGCCGACGAGGACGTCATTGATGGTGAGGGAGTTTTTGCCTTTGACGGTCAGGGTAAGCGGCTCGCCAACTTTGAGCGGATCGAGTTTGACCCGCCATTTGCCCTGGGCATCGGCCTTGGTGGTCTTGGTCTGGCCGGCAATGCTGACGGTGACCTCCTCGTCGGGTGCGGCAGTTCCCCAGATGGGCGCGGCGACGTCGCGTTGCAGGACCATGTGGTCGGAGATGACGGGGGGAAGTTTGACGTCGGCGCGCGCGGTGAGGGCGGCGGCGAGCAGGGCGGCGAGGGTGAGTGGGGAGCGCATTGCGATGGTTGGGGAGGGTGTGAGTTGGTCGATCGGTTGTTCAGTTTACAGGGACCGGTGCAGGGTGCAGACAGTTCCCTGCTGCTGGTCGTGGAAGGTTGACGCCGGGAAGTCCGGTTTGCTTCGGCCTATCGCGCGCAGTGAACTGGCGTGCTGCCGCCCTGCCCGCATTCGCGGTGTTTGACAGCAGGGCAGAGGATTCGCCGGCGGCGGATCACAATTCGGCGGACAGGGCTTCGCCCAGGCGCTGGTAGTGGGGCAGGGAGTTGTAGAGTTGCGCGGAAATGCGGACGAGTCGGTGGGGCGGGTCCGGCCACGGAATGATGGGGACTTCAATGCCCCACCGTGCGCGCAGGCGGTCTTGCAGCGGATCGGCGTAGAGGGGCGAATGCGGTCGGGTGCTGGTGGCGGCGGCGGGCAACGGGAGGGATGCGAGAGCGCCGATCATGGAATCTGGCGCCGGAACTTCGATGCCGAGGCTTTCGCACAGGACGCGCCGGGCGGCGAGGGCGAGTTGGCGATTGCGCCGACGGATTTCCGCCCAACCCCCGGGGAGCAGTGCCCCCAGATATTTGAGGGCTTCGGGCACGGACAGTGCAGCCGTCACATCGCTGGTGCCGGTCCAGCCGAATTCGATGAGAAAGGGGGAACGGTCGGTGCGCGGCGAGTTGGCACCGTGGCTGATGGCGAGCGGGCGGATGAGCTTCTGGAAATCGCCGCGGACATGCAGGAACGCGGCGGTCTTGGGGGCGCACAGCCATTTGTGGCAGTTGCCGGTGTAGCAGGCGGCCCCGAGTTGGCGCAGGTTCAGTGGCACCATGCCGGGAGCGTGGGCACCATCGACGAGAACTTCCACCCCGCGGGCGGCGAGTTCGCGGACGATCCTCTCGATCGGAAGCACCAGCCCGGTCTGGCTGGTGACGTGATCGATCAGCGCGAAACGGGTGCGGCGCGTTACCCGGGCGAGGATGGCGGCAGTCACGTCGTCCGGGTGACGTAACGGGAAGGGGACTTGGGCGACGACGACCCGGGCACCGTTGCGGGCGGCGGCGAACTCGATGGCGTTGCGGCAGGCATTGTATTCGTGGTCGGTGACGAGCAGTTCCTCGCCGCTGCGCCAACGCAGGGAGCGGAGCACGGTGTTCACGCCGGCGGTGGCGTTGGGAACGAGCACCAAATCCGGCGCGGCCGCGCCCACGAAACGCGCCAGGCGGGCACGAACCTGGTCGAGCAGCGATTCGAGATCTTTGACAAAGAAGCGGACGGGCTGCCGTTCCATGCGCTCGCGCCACTTCTGCTGATGCGCGAGCACGGCGCGCGGACAGGCCCCGAAGGAGCCGTGATTCAGGAAAACAACCTGCCGGTCCAACCCCCAGAGCCGGGGATCGGCGGCGGGGCGGGAGAGGTTGGCGGGAGCGGAGGGCACGCGTGGCGAAGTTCCGACCTATCTGCTGAAGTTCGGGTGTTTCGGATCGCCCATGGATTCCAGATAGGCCAGCAGGTCGAGGATCTCTGTCTCGGTGAAGGTGTCGATCAAGCCGGGGGGCATGAGTGAGACCTTGGACAGTTCGCGGGACTTGATTGCGGACTTGCTGACCGTGGCGGTGGTCGTGGTGTCGAAGGGATTGGTCATCACCACGACCTTTTCCGGGGTCTCCTGGGCAATGCGCCCCACGACGTCGTCACCGTTCTTTAGCTTGAAGACCGTGCTCATGTATTGTTCCGAGAGCACCTTCGACGGCTCGGTCATGGACTCCAGGATGTCCTGCCGCTTGAACCGCGTGCTGATGGTGGTCAGGTCCGGTCCCGCCGCGCCGCCCTGGTCGCCGAAGCGATGGCAGAGTACGCATTGCGCGGCCGCAAAGGCCGCCTTGCCGCGGGCGAAGTCGCGGCCTTTGCCCACCTTGTCGAGCAACGGCAGGAGGTCGGCGGTCTTCCATTCCCGGACGAACTTGCGCGGCGCGGCGGCGGGGGTGACGACTGGCGTGGGTTTGCTCAGGTCGCCTAGCGCGGCGAGTTCGGCGGGAGTCATGGTGGCCTGCGCTTCCTTGAGCGCGTTCTTGAGGAAATTCTGGAAGCTCGAACCGTTGTTGAAGTTGATGCCGGCGTCCTTGAACCATTGGACAACATGGTCGGGATGCTGGGTCGAGCGACCGGTGTTCCACCACGAGAGATAGTCGCGGCGCAGGGCCTCGGTCCAGCCGGCCTTAATGCTCCGCAACGCCACCGCGTAGGTCACCTGCTCTTCCTGCGTGGGTGCGGACTTGAGCAGCGCGACGGTCCTGGCGACCGCGCCGGGGGCGTTCAGCGCGAGCAGGATCGGGCAGAGTTCGCGATTAAGGAACTCACTTTGCGCCGGATAGAGCGTCGCCGCGTCGGCGATGAGTTGGGCGGCGGTCTCGCCGGTGGGCGCCCCCTGCCGGGCGATGGAGACCGCGATGACGCGCAACTTGTTTAGCGCCTGCTCCTCGGACAGCTTCGCGAAGGGAATCGCGGTGAGGGCGCGGATGATCGCGGGTTGCGCGTTGGAGTCGCCGTGACGGGCCAGCGCGAGCAACGCCGTGAAGGCCGCGTCCGGTTGCCGCTCGGTGAGCGCCCGGTCCTGCCATTCGGAGAGTGGATTGCGTTCGATGGCCAGGCGCGCGGCGTAGCGGATGAACCGGTCGGGGCTGCGCAGATGCGGCCACGCGAAGGCGACCGCCGCGGGATCGGTCTGAACATTGAAGGCTTCGAGCTTCCGTCGCAGTTCGCGCGCGTCGCGGCCCGTCTCGTCGCGCAGTTGGCTCGCAGTAAGCGGGACGGCGGCCTCGGTGCCGGTGTAAGTCACCCGGAAAAGGTCCGCCTGCGTGCCGCGCCCGCCGATGGTGAAATAGAGCGAGCCATCGTCGCCGATCACGACATCGGTGAGATTCAACGGCGTCCGGCCCGACTTGGCGCGCAGGGATTTGGGCGCGACGAAGTTTTCCCACGACCCGGTGTAGCCTGCGCCATCGGGCTTCAGATGCACGGCGATGAGCCGGCCGTAGGTCCAGTCGCAGATGTAGAAAGCCTTCTGGTATTTGGCGGGAAATTTTGCGCCCGTGCCGAAGCCGACGCCGGTCGGGCAACCGATGCCGATGTTCACCGTCGCCGGCAGGCTGTCGGCATAATACTCCGGCCACTTGGCGCTGCCTTCGCGGAACCCATGATCGCCGCCGCGGACACATTGGAAAACCCGGACCGGCCGATACCACGGACTGCCCCAGTCCCATTCCATGTCACTGTCGAAGCTGAACAATTCACCGTCGGCATTGAACCCGAGGTCGTAGGCGTTGCGTTGTCCCGCGGAAAACAGTTCGGCGTTCCGGCCGTCGAGGTCCATGCGCAGGACATAGCCGCCCGGCGGCTTGGTTCCCGCTCCGAAACCATTGCCGTCCTCCATGCGCTTGAGCGCGAGGTCGTCCCCGTAATTGCGATGCGGCGAACTCGGCGCGAGGTCGCCGGGCACGCGCGTGAAATTGCCGCAGATCGCGTAGAGCATCCGGTCTGGTCCGAGCACGAGTCCGTGCGCGCCGTGTTCGCCCGAGCCGCCCTGCCAGGCACGGAGAAACTCGACGTCATCGTAGCTGTCGTCGCCCTTCGTATCCTTGCAGCGATAGAGCGCAAAGCCCTTGCTGCCGTTGCCGCTGAGGTAGAGCACGTTGTCCACAAACAGCATGCCCATCGCCTCGCTTACCGGAATTTGCAGCGGTTCCGCCTTGATACATTTGCCATCCTTGAGCGTCACCCGCGTGATCGGTTGACCGCGCTGTCCACCGAGCAGCAGACGGCCTTTCGGATCCTTCGCCAGACAGATCCATGAACCATTGGTCTTGGGATCGGCGCGCAAGACATGTTCGATCTGGAACCCCGGCAACGTCTCCAGAATTTCACCGGGTTTGTCCGACAGCGCGGTGTTGGTGACTGGCTTGGACCCGTCGGCCGGCCCGTAAACCGCTTTGAGAATGGCCAGCTTCTGCCCTGCCGGCGCCGCAATTTCGAGCTTCCCGCCCTCGGCCACCTCGCGCGCGAGTTTCTCCGCGCCGACGCTGTACTCGACCCGCAATTTTTTGGGAATGCCCTGTGCCGGGTCGCCGAATCGCGCATTGGTGGCCTCAATGGAGAGGCGTTCGCCTTTCACCGCGGCGGCCACGACCGCCGTCACGTCCGTCGGATCCTTGGCGCCCCAAGCGCAATTTACTCCAAGCCAGGAAGCCAGAGCGATTGCCACTGCGAATGACACGGCAAGAATCGGAAGGGGCACACGATGACAGAAAGGTTTCATAGGTTTGCTTCGTTGCGGACGCGGATCGCGCGACGCACACCCCCCAGATGCTCCTCGGCGCGCTCGCGAGTGGTCTGATTGGGATGTTCCAGCCGCTCGGTTCCCATCTCTCGTCATGTCGACGCTGATGCTT
>CAZUUP010000164.1:0-10440 GCA_964623105.1 uncultured Akkermansia sp. | reverse complement strand
TACGTGGGCGAAGGCACCGGCAATCCGCGCGGCAAACTCACCGTCGCCGTGGTTGTGCCGGCGTCGGGCCGCGGGCAGATCAAAGAAGTCTTCCTCGACGGCCGGCCCTACGCCGCGGCGATGCGGGAGCAGTTGCAAAACCCGGCCGACCCGAATGAAGCCGCACGGGCCGCCGCCGAGGCGCGCGCTCGCGAGGCGGCCGCGCGGAAAGCCCGTGACGAGGCGGAGAAGACCAAAGCGCCGGAAAAGCGCAATTGAATGCCGGAATTGAAACCCGACGCCATGAATTGCTCACCGGACGCCTGTCCGATCCGCCTGCTTGTGAGGCTGGTCTTGGTTTGTTCGATCGTTCTCACGCAGTCGGCCTGCCTCACTCCGAAGTTATGGAGCGAGTCCCGGGAGCGCGATTTCTCCCGCCCCGCCCCGCATCCCCGTCTCGCCCTGCATCAAGCTCCCGCCGGCGACCGCGTGCTCGTCAGTTATGATGAATTGAGCGACAACCGCGCTGCGGTGCGCCGCCGCGCCTTTTTCCTGCATCCCAATCTCGACCGTCTCGCCGCCGGGAAGAAACCCGACTTTGTGAGTCCTGCCATGGCTGATTCCCTGCAGCCAGTTCCCGTGGTTACCGGCAATCAAGTCGCGAGCGCACCCGTCTTTGCCGTTGCCGAGCGAAATGACTCCCGTATCACTTTCTGTCAGGGCTCCAAATCCTTCGGACCGGTTGACCTGCCGGTTTACCCGAACCGCCTGACGGATGTTGCCCGCATCGCCCTCACGCCGTTCGCGATCGCTGGCGATGTCGTAATCTTCGCGAGCTTTTTCGGCTTTTTCGGACTCGCCTACGGGGGTGGCAGTTTCGCCGCGCCGTAATTGAGAACCCCCCGTTGAGGCGAGCCCGAATGCGACCGACCCGCCGGGGATCTCAGGGCGTGGCGTTGTCTGTCGGGGGCCGTGAATCCACTCCGGCCTTTCGTCGGCGACATTACCGCGAGGCGCGCGTCCGGTGGAGTATTCGCCCGTCCTCGAATTCAAAATCCGGGTTCCATCACCCGTCACCGGCGCACCGGACGTCCGAGGATTGCGTTGAACCGCTCCGGCGTGCCGCCATACAAATGGACGGACAGATGAAACCCGGTTTGCAAATCGGTGCGCACGGCGAGCTGGCGTGGGTGGTGGACCCCACCCACACCATCACGTTGGGACTGGCGACCAACACACAGGTGACCGTGTTCTCTACGCCGTTCATGATCATGCTCATGGAACGCGCGGCACGCGAGGTCTTGCGGCCGTATCTGGAGCCGGGCGAAGAGACGGTGGGCGTCGAGGTCAGCGTCGAGCATCTGGCCGGTGCTCCGCTGGGCGCGGCGGTGCGCGGGGTGGCGACGATCACGGCCATGGACGAGCGCCGGATTTCGTTCGACGTCGCGGCCTATCACGGCGACCGGCTGCTCGGCCGGGGCCGCCATACCCGCGCAGTGGCCAGCGTCGAGCGGTTGCATCGCAACCTGAGCCAGATCGCCACGCAGCCCGGAGGTTCCATGCACATTGTACCCAACATCGGAGAACTCCCGCAGTTTCCGACACTTCAGGCCACCGTTGCCGGCAAGGTCGCGATGGTGACGCTCAACCGGCCCCGGGCGTTGAACGCGGTGGACACGCAGATGACCGCGGACCTCGAGGCGCTGTTGGCGTGGCTGGCAGGCCATCCCCAGGAGGTGCGGGTCGTGATTCTCACGGGTGCCGGAACGGCGTTTTGCGCGGGTGATGACGTGAAGGAAGTCGGGACGCTGTCACCCGAGGCGGCGCGGGCCTTGAGCCTTCGGCAGGCGGCGCTGTATCTCGCGTTTGAAGCATTGCCGCAGCCGGTGATCGCCGCCGTCAACGGTCCGGCTCTGGGGGCCGGCTGTGTATGCGCCTATTCGTGCGATTTCCGCATCGCCTCCCACGCCGCAACATTCGGCATGCCGGAGATCAAACTGGGCTGGACGCCCGGCTACGGTCTGGCGCAACTCACCGCGCTGATCGGCAAGGCCCGGGCCCTGGAGCTGTGCCTGACGGGCCGCACGATCACCGCGCGGGAGGCGCATGAATGGGGCCTGGTGAACGAACTCGCCGCCGGTTCGCAATTGCTGGAGCGGGCCCGGAAACTCGCCGCCCAACTGTTGTCGATGCCTGCCCTGGCCCTGCGCGAGACCAAACGGGTGATCCACGCGGACGAAGGCTCCCAGCCCAAGCTTGCTCACCGGCTCGACACGGACGCCTATGTCCGCTGTCTGGAAACCGCCGACGCCCGGGAAGGCATCGCGGCTTTTCGCGATAAGCGTCCGCCCCGTTTTCAGGGAAGATGATCCGGCTTCGGAGCCCCGGCGTTCCGCGGTCGGGAGCGGCGTAAGAACGCCGTCGGTGCCCGTGGTCCGCGTTCTTCCCGGCATCGGGGCCGTCGCCGGTTCCCGCCGTTAGACCGTTTCCATGAATGATGTAGCTGCGCTGGCGACGGTTTTCCCCTCACCCCGTCCCTCTCTCCATCTGATGGGGAGAGGGACGGGGTGAGGGCCGGGTGAGGGGTTGGTGCGCGTTCTCATCGCTATGACATTGATGGAACCGCTCTAGCGTCACACGACGCGCAAACCCGTCCCGGCCTCCGATGCGATCATCGCCCCGATGCGATCCGCCAGTCCGGTGGTCAACTCCTCCAGCAACTCCGCCGCCTGTCCCGCGGCCAGCGGCACGGTTTCCGCCGCCGCTTCCACGAAGCCGCCGAGCATCTGTTGCGCGTAATGCACCGCTCCTTGCCGCAGCGGCAGCGAATAAACCGCCAGCGTCAAACCGAACACGACGGTGTGCCACGGGGCCGCCTGCCCCTGTTCGACGGCCTGAAGGAAACGTTGCACCAGCCGTTGGTCTGTCAGCGGACGCAACCGGTTCAACTGGCTCCGGCCTACCTGGCGGCTGGCCGTGGCGAACCCGCGCAGCTTCGGTTCGCGGCTCAATTCCCGTGTCAGTTCCAGCAGCTCCCTCAGTTCATTGCGGGATGTCAGGCGGAAGGCGCGAGCGATGGCTGGCAATTCCACCGGCAACAGAATCTCCGCGACATAAGCCCCGAGAAACTGGCGCAGCGCGGGCTCGTTCTCGATCCGCACCAGCTGCAGCGCCTCCGCTGGGCCTTTGCCCGCGACCGACCCGGTGCCTCCACCGAGTTGCGCCAGCAGTTGATCGCAACCTCCCTGCAACTCGCGAACTTCGTCGGGCGTGAATTGAGGGTGTGCTTGCATTGCCTGTTGTGTCGCGGCGATGGCGTTCGGCGTACCGTCTAGTATTTCGCCAGCGCCGGCTTGCCAGCGCCGAGGTTCAGCGCCTTGGTGGTCTCGCCCGCCTTCGCCAGCATCATCCCCGCCTCGCTCGCCACCGCTATGAACTGGAAGCCTTCGGCGATGCGCCGCTGCGCCGCCGGCGCGTCCACCACATGAATGCCCGCCGCGATGCCGTTCGCCTTGGCTGTCTTGAGCACATGCGCGACCGCATCGACAAACCGCTTGTCATCGCTCTCGAACACCGGCTTGAGGCCCATCGAATTGTGCAGATCGTTCGGCCCGATGAATACCGCGTCGATCCCTGGCACGCTCAGGATCTCCTCTGCATTCTCCACGCCGCGAATGTGCTCAATCATCACCACCACGAGAATCTGCTCGTTCGCCTTCGCGTAATAAGTCGCCGCGTCCGTGTCGAAATTCGCCGCGTGCGAATAACCGCCGATCGAGCGGTTGCCTTGCGGCGCGTACAACGCGGCATCCACCACCGCCTCGGCCTCCGCGCGCGAATTCACCATCGGCACCACGATGCCCCACGCGCCCGTGTCGAGCACGCGCTTGATCGTCTCCGCGCTGTTCCACGGGATGCGCACCAGCGGCGCGGGCCCGGTCGCCGCGATGATCGCGAAGTCCTGGGCCGCCGTCTCGAACGTGATCGGCGTGTGCTCCATCTCGACCGTCAGCCAGTCAAACCCCGCCCGCGCCATCAGCCGCGCCGACATGGAATCCGGCAGCGTCAGCCACGTGCCGATGCTCGGTTCGCCCCGTTTCAACTTCGCCTTAACATGATTGGTCTTCATAAGTTTCTAAACACTTCGTCCCGGAGCGCGGGCGGCCCGCCCGCAAGGACATCGCTCTCGCCGCAGCACTCTACAATTTCCGTCATCCTCACGCCTGCGAAACCGCGGCGGCCCAGCGGGCCGCGCTCCTGCCCCATCTCATCCCACCTTCGCCCGCGCCGCCGGCGAACTCAGCACGTCGGGATTCACCAGCAACTGCGGCTTCCGCCCCTGCATCAAATCCACAATCGCCTGCGCCGCCGCGTTGCTCACGCGCTCGCCCGTCTCGCGCGCGAACGACGCCTGATGCGGCGCAATCAGCAGATTCGGCGTCGTGCGGAACGGATGGTCCGCCGCCATCGGCTCCTGGATGAACGTGTCCAGCGCCGCGCCCGCGATCCAGCCTTCCTTGAGCGCCTTCACCAGCGCCGCCTCGTCGATCAGCGCGCCACGGCCCGCGTTGATGAGATACGACGCCTTCTTCATTTTGCGAAACTGCGCCTCGCCGAGCATCCCGCGATTGGCCGGCGTCGAGGCCGCGTGCAGCGACACGAAGTCGCTCTGTTCGAGCAATTCATCGAGCGACACAAACTTCACGCCGAGCTTTTCCGCGTTCGGATTCGGCATCACGTCGTAGCTCAGCACGCGCATTCCGAAACCCGCCGCGCGCCGCACCACCGCCTGCCCGATGCGCCCGCAGCCGACCACGCCCAGCGTCTTGCCGAACACGTCGTGGCCCCACGCCGGCGCCCATTTGCCCGCCGCCATGCCCATGTGCCCGAGATGAATCCGCCGCGCGATGCCGAGCAGCAGCGCCCAGGTGTAATCGGCGACCGTCTCGTCGAGCATCCCCGGCGTGTAGGCGACCACGATGCCGAGCCGCGTCGCGGCCGGAATGTCGATCGAGTCGTAGCCCACGCCCCAGCGCGAAATGATCTTGAGCTGCGCCGCCGCGGGCGAGCCGAGCACGGCGGCGTTGTAGGCGTCCGGGCTGACCAGCGCGGCATCGACGCCCGGCAGGAGCTTGAGAATTTCCGCCTCCGGCAGCGGCCCAAGTTTGTCGGGGATGATGACGTTGCAGCCGGCGTCGCGGAGAATTTCCAGCGCGCGCGCGCCAACTTCGGTAATCGTCCGGGCGGTGATCAGGACTTTCCAACTCATAAGCTCGTGTTCGTTAAGAATATGCCTTTCCCTCGTCTGGCATTGTCAGGGGAGCCAGTCGAACGGCGGCGCAGTGTAGCCCGGGGCCACCCCCACGCAAGCGTAGCTTGAGCCTGCGGTTGGCGCTGAATTTATTTCTCGCGCAGTCGGCGGGATGCGATCTTGAAGGCTCCATCCGCCCGTGGCTGAATGGAGGCCGTCTGGGTACACTTCGATTGGTGCGGCCAGACTTTCAATTCCTAGCCCGAGTCGAGCGGCCGTGCCGCACCATGAAGATAGGTTTTAGCTGCGTAATCCAGGAATCTGATTTTAAGCGGGC
Organism: uncultured Akkermansia sp.; assembly: GCA_964623105.1. Classification (GTDB taxonomy): domain Bacteria; phylum Verrucomicrobiota; class Verrucomicrobiia; order Limisphaerales; family BJHT01; genus BJHT01. Next base: position 4,873 of record CAZUUP010000164.1, on the reverse strand, counting down.
CACCTGGATTGATTTGAGACCTCGCAAAGCATTCGCGGTGGTCGGAATCCTCCTGTTGCTCCTAGCTATAATGTTGCTGGGATATTTCTGCATCCAGTATGTCAAGACGGGCAAGGGTTTGTCCTTGGTGATCCAGCAGTTTGGGAGTCTGGTGGCCATCTACTTGCTGGTTTGGGTTTGGGTGCCCCGCCGCCTCAATCGCGTCTATCAACCTTTACTCGGGAAAAGGATCTCGATCCTCATCACGGATACCGAATTGGTTTCGGACGCTGGGGCGATCACTACTACCCTCTCGTGGGATGCCTTTCGGAGATGGAAATGCGACAATTCGATGATCGTTCTGTATCAGAACGAAGGCGCAATTCACTTCTTTCCCCGTCGCGGTTTTGCCTCGGCCGATGAGTTTCAAACGTTTCGGGCACTGCTGGTCCGCAGATTCGGTTCGCCGGCGGCTTGATACATCATTTGCCCGCAGTGCTTGGGCCGGAGAGGCTGGGCGCTTCCGCTTCCCCGGCCCCGCGACATGTTCCTTGAGGCGCTTCCGCGCTCTCGCTACGGTCCGGTGCATGAATCCACGCCGTCTCCTGGTTCCGCTGGCCTTTGCCGCCCTTGTGCTCGCCCAACCCTCCCTCGTTCCCGCCGCTCCGGCACCGAAAAAGGAAGCCTTCCGTGTAGCGCCCGCCGTCGCGGTCGAGGCCGAGGACTTCACCATCGAGTCCGGCTGGCGCGTGGTGAAAAACGGCGGCGGCAATTACATGGTCGATATCATCGGCTTCCAGCACATCTCCGGTGAACGCTTGCTCTGCCTCGATTCCACCGCTGCGGGCGCGGCGCAACTCGACATCAAGGTGCCCGTCGCGGGCGATTTCCGCCTGTGGGTGCGCTACGAATATCCGCCCTTCACCGACACGCGCTTCGAGGTCGAGGTCGTCCAGGCCGGCCGCAGCGTGGCGAAGAAACTCGTCGGCGCGAAAGACAACGAGCGCTACGCCTTCGGTGATCCCAAGCCCCGGGCGCAATACGATCCATCGTGGGGGCCGGAAGGTCTCGTCGAGGAAGTCTTCACCGTGCCCGGACTCCAGGCCGGCCCGGCGCGCATCCATCTGCGCGGCCAGTCGCAGCCCGCCAATCCCGGCGTCTCCGCCAGCCGCAATGTCGATCTCCTCTACCTCACCAGCGACACCTCGGACGCGTGGCTGCCCGAGTATCGCAAGCGCGTGAATCTCTACCCTATCCTCGAGGCGTTCCGCGATTCGCGCGGCCCGCGTTACGAGGCCCGCTTCACCAACCGTGGCGCGAAGCCCGCGAACTTCGGCATCAATCACATCTACAACCGCCTGCCGTGGTACGTGAACGAACCGAACCTCGCCACCAACGTCGCCCCCGGCGCCGCCAGCGCGTGGGTGGGCATCGCGTTGCAGGACACGGCGCATTTCCATCTCGCCACGTTCTCCGGTGGCCAGCCCTTTGACCTCGAATTGCGCCCGACCGGCGGCGCGGTGGAACGCAGCGCCACGGGCGACAGCAAGTACTCCTTTTATCTCCCGAGTTATCCCGGCAAAGGCGAGGCCATCACCACGCAGCTCGCCCAGCTCGACGCCGTCCTTGCCCATCTCAAGGCGAATCCCGCCGTCGGCAAAGTGCCCACGCAGCCGCTCTGCTACGGCGGCTGGATGCCGCTCGGCCAGACCAACGAACTCGGCCGCAAATACGCCGAACTCTACGCCGCCCTCGGCATGCGCTCGCTGCATCCCGCCAACAGCGGCCCCGCGCAAATCGAAAACCTCGCCAAGGTCGGCGTCCCCGCGACCAAGTCCTGGATGGCGATGGGCTACCGCAATCCGCCCACGCCCGAGAACATCGCCAAGGTCGGCGCGGACCTCGCCAAGAACGGCCTCAAGGACAAATTCCTCTGGTACGATTACGGCGACGAAATCGGTTTCTCGGAATGGATGGGCCACGTCATCAGCAGCGAGGCCGCGAAAGTGAAGGCCGCCGGGCAGAAAACCACGCCCGCCGAAATCGTCGCGCGCCTCTGGCAGACCTGGCTGAAACTCGAGCGCCCCGGCTTCAACCCTGCCGATTACTGGCTGCCCGCGTGGGGTCCGCTCGATCCCGCCAAGCTGCGGCCCGACAGCTCCGCCGCCGCCGCCGCGCCCGCCGCCAACAAGCCGCTGCTCTACGTGGACTCGTGCATTTTCTTCGAGAACACCGCCATCGAACACGTCGCGCGCGGCGCCGCGGAAGTTCGCAAAGCCCTCGGCGAACACGTCCTCTGCGGCGCGAATTATTCCTGCCATCCGTTCTATTACCCGTCCTCCGTGATGTACATGAAATGGTTCCGCGGCGGCGCAGCGGACCTGGCGCGGCACAGCGAATATTTTTGGCAGGTCGGCCAGCTCGGGCCGATGATCAACGGCTACGTCGTCGAGCATTTCGCCGCCGGCCTGCGCGGCAATCCCAAGGGTGTCATCCGCCAGTACACGATGCCGCATTCGCCCGGCAACACCGACGCGAGCTTCCTGCGCACCGCGTTCTCGCACCTCGCCCACGGCGCGAAGATGCTCGATTTCTTCGGCATCGGGATGAACGAGACGTTCACCGAGAATTACATCGATCACCGCGACAAGGAGCGTTTCCGCAGCGTGCGCGACGTCACGCACGCCATCGGGTTCGTCGAGGATTTGCTGCCGCAATCGACGGTCGTCCCGAGCCGCGTGGCGCTGCTTGTGAGCGAAAGCACCGAGCGCTGGGATATGGCGGGCATCGCCGCGGCGCAGGCGGGCCATTCGCATTTCGGACCCGACTTCCGCAAGACCCGCATGGTGCATCACCTCGAACGCCTCGGCATCTGGAAGGCGCTCACGTTCCTCGGCTCGACGCCCGATTTGATCACCGAGACGGACGTGAATCCCGCGCTGCTCCGTGATTATCAGGTGCTCATCGTCGTCGGCGACAGCCTGCCGCCCGCGACCGCGCAACTCGCCGAGCAATGGGTGCAGGCCGGCGGCGTGCTGCTCGCCGTCGCGAACACCGGCGGCACCGATCAATACCACCGGCCCCAGAGCGTGTGGAACGACCTGTGCGGCGTCGGCTCGCGCCAAAGCGATGCGCGCGAAACCTTCTTCCGACCGCGCCAGGAACTGCCCTTCCTCAAGCCGCACGGGACCGTCGTGGGCGCGGGCTGGGAAATGCCGCAGCTCGCCACCTTCGAGCGCATCAAGCCCGCAGCCGGCGTGGACGTGCTCGCGAAATTCAAGGATGACAACTCCGCCGCGTTCATCACGCGCAAGCTCGGCAAAGGCCAGACGTTCTGGTGCGCGGCGCAACCCGGCGTGGCGTATCTGTGGACCGCGCTCCAACCGCCCGCCGTGCCCGACCGCGGCCCCGGCACGCACACAGTGCCGACGGGTTTTGATCCCGGCGCGCGCGTCGTGCTCGAGACCGTGCTCAAGGCCGCGAAGGTCGAGCCGCTCGTGCGTTGCGAACCGCAGCAACTCGATATGCGGCTCCTGCGCGCCAACCGCGGCTACATCCTCCCCATCGCCAACTTCGAACCCAAGGTCGGCCAGAAGGCGACGATCTCGCTGAAAGTCACCGGCCAGTTCAGCAAAGTCAGCAGCGCGTGGCACGGCATGCTGCCGATGCAACACGATGGCGACCGGCTCCTCATCACCCTGCCCGCGCTCGGATACGGTGATGTCGTACGGCTGGATTTCTGAAGCGAAAGGACGCGGTCCGGGCGGCGGCAGGACGGTATAGCGGCCTTTTTCAGATACCAAACCGCTTGAGCGCTGCTGCCACCAGTCCGAGGAAAAGGAAAAAGTCGGCCACGTCGGTAACCGTGGAAAAAAGGATGCTTGAGCCCCGCTTGGAAGGCGGCAGATCTCTTGGTTGAACTCGCACCCGGGGTTCCGCTAGCGGCTTGAGGCGCGACCTCCGCGTTTACGACGTGCGGGGAGAAAGGCGAACCCGAGCCCAAAGATGCCCCAACCTTCCTATCAGCAGACCCGTGGGCGGGGCCGCCAGACCGGCCGTAGCGCGATACCAGGCAAACGCCAGCGTGAGATAAATTTAGGGGCCGGATGGGTAATCAGCCGAGATTACGGGCGGCGGCCTCTGAACTATATTGCAACAAACCTCACATGCGCCTCCGGGCCCCACACTTTGAACCGCGGTCCGAGCATGGAAGAGAGCACCGGATCAAACCGGTGCCCTTACTCTCGGGGAACGAAACCGATGGCTATGGCATGATCAGCACGGTGTTTCCAACGGCAGTGGCACCCCCGAAGCCGTAGGACGTTCCCGCATTGAGCAGGGCGGTCTGGAGGATCTTGGAGGTTGCCTGCTGCACACTACCGTCGGCAAAGGCCAGATTGCCCTGCAGGTCATGAATGGCGCTGCCCGTCCCGTTCACCCAGTAAACCGTATTCGCGATGGCCGCGGAATTGACGGTGAAACGGGTGTTGACGGGGGCGACGGTGGTATAAGCCGTGGCCGCCGTGCTGACGGCTACATTGCGGCCTGTGAACAAAATGCCATTCGGCCTGGCTTCATCGGCCTGCTGATTCGGAGCATAGCTGACGGCATTGTTCTGGTTGGGCGGTGCGGTAGTAGCCCAGCCCAGGCTGGTATTGGCCAGTGCTCCGGGCGCACCAGCCAGTCCGCGGAAGTCGGTCGTCCGGTTGTAGGTTGCGCGAGCCCGATCGGAGGGGCAGAGAAGCACCTTGGGGGATTGCAACTCATTCCACATGGCTTGGAAAACCTGCCACGAGGCAGCAGTGGTGCCCAAAAGCAGGGGAGTCGAAGCGGTGCCGATGTACCTGTTGCCTGTGGCCTGACAGGGATACAGATCCCCGTTGTCCGAGGCAAA
>CAZUUP010000163.1:8435-10454 GCA_964623105.1 uncultured Akkermansia sp. | reverse complement strand
GACTTTGCGATCCCGGAGCAAGTCCATGAACGCAATGCGCGTCAGACCGCAAAACTTGCCCGCCCCGCCCGTGCTCCACCGTCCCGCGCGATACATCTCGACAGCCAGCACCAGCTTCGCATTACGCACGGCCTCTTCCTCCGTCGCGCCGAAGCTGCGCGCGAACGACTCGGGTATTTCAATCGTCACGTTGCTCATCCTGAACTCACACTAGCATGCTCGCCGCAAAGTGGAAGCCTTGCGTCCCTCCCCGTTCCCGCCTCCCGGCGCAACGGCTCAGGACGTGCCACGCTGCCAGCCTCGGGACACATCCGCTGGACAATCCGTCGGCTGAAACTTCCAGCGTGACACTCATGGGGTCAGGCCACTTCGTGACGTTGCCGGGGCGGGAAACGTGGACGGAACTACTTCGCCCGCGCCATCAGTTGATCCGTGATCGCCTTCACCGCCGCCTCGGCCTCCGCGTCATAGCCGACGGACGCTTCCTTCGGCGGCAGGGCGCAGGTGACACCGGGACGCCATTGGTCGTTGTCGCAGAGTTCGCATTCCTTAAGCCCATGGCGCGGATCGGGAATTCCGAGGCTCTGCTTGATCTTCAGCAAATCCTGAAGCTGCGTCGCCGTCATCGTCTGCGCTGGCTTGCCCACCTGCGCCGTCACCAGGATCGTCCGGCAATACGCCTCCAGAATCTCCATCTTGAAATACGCATCCTCGACATTGTTGTGGCTCCAGCTCACGACGCCGTGATTCGCCATCAGGATCGTGTTGTGCTTGTCCACCAGATCAGCGACCAACTGCCCCATCTCGGGCGTGCCCGGCGTGCGGTAAGGCGCGACCGCGACCGACGCGAAAACTTCATACTCGGGAATCATGCACGTCGGCGGCACCAGTCCGGCAACGGCGAACCCCGTGCTATAGGGCGGATGGCAATGGCAGGTCGCCACGGCCTTGGGCTGCCGCTTCATGATCTGCAAGTGCATCAGAATCTCGCTGGTGCGCTTCTTGACGCCTGCCAGTTGATTGCCCTCGAAATCCACGAGGCACATGTCCTCGGGCTTCATGAACCCCTTGCTCACCAGCGTGGGCGTGCAGAGGGCAACATCCTCGCCCACCTTGATGGCAATGTTGCCGCCGTTGCCATCCACATAGGCGCGGCCCCAAAGGCGGCGGCCAATGTCGCACAATTGCTCTTTCAGCGCATGGCACGCCGGCGAATTGAAATACGCGTCGATATCCGCCTTTGGACTCTTTGAGTTGATGGCCTTGGGCACCGCCGGTGCCTTGGCCGCTTCCTTTGCCTTGCCGCCGCTCTTGGTCGCACTGTTCCGGCGGAGGATGTCCTTGGCCGACGGGGTCAGGATGGCGTCCGCCAATGCCGACTTCAGGTCGGCACCTTTGCGGATGAGTTCCTCGAGGTCTTTGGCGCTGATTACTTTTTTCATGTTTGCGGGTGGTAAAAAATCTCGTCCACAAGCGCCGCGTTAATCGCGTCGATCGGGGGCGCTTTTTCAAATGGCTGTGCGGCTTCGCGGCCTTCAATAAATCCGATGGTCTGCCCGACGCCGCCGCCCAACGCGTCGTAAACCACCAGGCTGGGTTCTGTGCTCAATCCTTCGATGGCCCGGACACCGTTCTGAAAATGCTTCCGGTTGAAGGGGCTCACCAACAGCCAGCGTGCGCCTTCCAATCCCGGCGTCGTGACGCTCAAGGTAACCCGGCCGATGACCGTGCCCAGCCTCATACCATCACCCCCGGCACCTTTTCATCCACGATCGCCACGATAATCCAGCGCGCCGGACTCTTTTCATCACCCACCGCCTTGCGCGCCGCAGCCCCATCCGAAGAAATGACCACCCGCTGATGCAATCCCGCTCCCAGCGGATCAATGGCAACCTGCGGCTGCCCCTCGACCTCACCCTCCGGCCCGATCGGCTGGCAAATCACGAGCCGCCAACCGTTCAAGCTCGGATGCTTGCGGGTGGCGACCACGTTGCCTTCGACGCGGGCAAGATTCATTGG
>CAZUUP010000163.1:0-8335 GCA_964623105.1 uncultured Akkermansia sp. | reverse complement strand
CGGGTGAAGGTGCGCGGATTGGTGATGCCTTCCCCGGTGGGCGTGGCGATCGAGAAACTAAGATAACCTTCGCCGCCAAGGCCAAGACCAGCCATGCACGGGCCGTTTTTGATGAAGACCGTAGTGTCTAGGGCGCGCCCCATTGCGGTCATCGCCTCTACATCATGAGAGTGAATGATCGCGGTGTGCTTGTAGTTGTGCTCTGCCTCCTTCGACCGTTCGACGCCCTCTTCGACCGACTTCACCCGGACGATCGGGAGAAACGGCATCATTTGTTCTTCGACGACGAACGGATGGTTGGCATCAGTTTCCGCAAAGAGCAACTGCGTGCCGGCCGGCAGGTTGATGCCCGCCGCCTTGGCAAGGACGCCCGGGTCTTTGCCAATGAAATCCCGGTTCACGGACGGCTCGGCGCAGCCGCCGCCATGGCCGGGCTTGAAAGTAAATGCGGCCTTGGTGAGCGCATCGAGTTGTGCCGCGTTGAGGCGGACCGCGCCGTTTTTCTCCATCTCGCCCATCAACTTGTCAGCAATGCGGTCGAGGGCAAATACCTCCTTCTCACCAATGCAGAGGAGGTTGTTGTCGTAGGATGCGCCCGTGATGATGGCTCGCGCAGCGCGGGTCATGCACGCCGTGTGATCGACGAGAACGGGCGGATTTCCCGGCCCGGCGCAGATGGCGCGCTTGCCCGTCTGCATCGCGGCCTTCACCACCCCGGGGCCTCCCGTCACCAACAGCAGACGCACGGCCTCGTGTTTGCAGAGCCCACTGAAGCTTTCCATGGTCGGCTGCTCGATGATCGTGACGAGGTTCTCGATGCCCACTTCGCGCTCGATCGCCTTGTTATATTCGCGCACGGCCAGCGCAGCGCATTTCGCCGCGGAGGGATGTGCGTTGAAGACCACCGAGTTTCCCGCCGCGACGATGTTGACAATGTTGCCGCTGAGCGTGGGGATCGAGTGCGTGCTCGGGGTAATGGCACCAACCACGCCAAATGGGGTATATTCCTCGAGGGTAATCCCATGATCGCCGCTGCGGGCGTCGGGACGCAACCATTCGACTCCGGGGACGAGCTTGATGATTTTCAGCTTTTCGATCTTGTGATCGAGCCGCCCAATCTTGGTCTCCTCGAGTTCGATCCGGCCCCATTCCCCAGCGTTGGCGTCGGCCATGGTCTTGACGATTTCAACGACTTTCGCGCGGGCGGCGACCCCGGCCTTCTGCAATCGCAGAAAACCCTCGTGTGCCGCAGCGCAGGCCGAATTGGCATCCGGGAACACGCCGTACTTGCCCCGCCCGCCAGAGACGCTGCCGCCGCTTGGCGCGCCGGATCCCGGCGCTGCGGTTCCACAATTGCAGGAGGATGTTGCGGCGGGCGCGGCGGCGGGCGCCGGCTTCGCGGGCGGCGCACCAGTCTTCCCAAGGCGGCCGAGGACTTCGGCGACAACATCACGGATCAAGGTTTCGTTTACAGCGCTCATGATTGGCAGTTTGCGGGTGCGGACGGTGCGGTCTCGAAGGGTGCGCCCGGGAGTTTACGGGCGCAGTCCGGCGGACGCGCAACGATCAGTGGGTCTTGGCGTTGAAGATCTCTTTTCCGAGTACATCCACCGTGTCCACGATGCCGATGATCACAGCATCCACGGGGGCGTTTTTTAGGCTCTGTGCGAGCCGGGCGGAACTTCCCTGGCAGAACAGCACCATCTCGCCGATCCCGGCGCCCACGGTGTCCACCGCCACAATGGTGTTCGAGCCGGGCCGAAAGCGCGAAGGATCTTTGTCATCCACCAGTTGCGGGCGCAGTATCAGCATCTTGCGCCCGCTCATGGCGGGATCCTTCTTGGTCGCTACGACCGCGCCTTCGACCTTGGCCAAAAACATACGCGTTACTTGGCCTTGGGTTTGCCGGGCAGGATGCTCTCGACGTCGGGATGCGGACGGGCAATGACATGCACGCTGACAATCTCGCCGCCAATGGCCTTGACGGCCTCAGCTCCGGCATCGACGGCGGCCTTGACCGCGGCCACGTCGCCCACGACGCACGCCGTGCAAAGGGCGTTGCCGACCTGTTTCATCGGGCCGGCGAGTTCGACATTCGCCGCCTTGAGCATCGCGTCCGTGCCCTCGACGAGGGACACCAATCCGCGGGTTTCAATTAATCCAATCGCTTGTTGTGCCATAGTGTTTTGTTAACGGGTTGAGGGTTGAGAGATAACGAAAGACGGGAAAATTATGGGTAAACTAGGGCAATGTCTCAGGTGCGTTCGAGCTGCCGCTTCACCTCGCGGGCGACGACGAGTTCCTCGTTGGTGGGGATGACCATCACTTTCACGCGGGAACTTGGGCTGCTGATGACCGCCTCCGTCGCGCGGGTGGCGGCGTTTTTTTCGGGATCGAGGACGATTCCAAGTTGATCCAGCTTGGCGCAGATTGCCGAGCGGATCTCGCCCCGATTTTCCCCAATGCCCGCGGTGAAAACCAGCGCATCGACGCTGTTGAGCTGGAGCAGATAGGAACCAATCCATTGGCGCGCGCTGGCAACAAAAACTTCCAGCGCAAGTTTGGCCTTGGCGTTACCCTGCTCGGCGGCCGCCTGAATGTCGCGCATGTCGTTGGACACGCCCGAAAGGCCTTTCAGCCCGCCTTCCTTGCAAAGCTGGCGCTCCACTTCATCGACGCTGGCACCGCTCTTGCGCAGGAAATACGGAACAGCAAATGAATCCAGATCGCCGACGCGATTGTTCTGCGGCAGGCCGGACTGCGGGGTGAGCCCCATGCTGGTACCAATGGCCGCGCCGTTAAGTGTGCCGGTGACCGAAGAGCTTCCACCCAGGTGGCACGAAATGATGCGCAACGGCGGGCCGCTCACCGGCGTCGCTCCGCCGTCCACATACAGACGCCGGGCACGCTCGGCCACATCGGGGCGACCCAGGAGTTCGGCCGACCGTTCGGCAATGAACTTGTGGCTGGCTCCATGGAACCCCCAGCGACGGATGCCGAGTTGATACCAGTTTTCCGGAACGCCGTAGCGCATGTTTGCCTCGGGCGCGAACTGATAAAACGCGGTCTCGAACAAACCCAGCAGCGGCACGCCGGGAAGGATTTGCGCGAACAGACGGATGCCCGTGATGTAGGGAGGATTGTGCGCCGGCGCGAGTCCGTTGAACGCTTCCATCGCCGCCAGCACCGGTTCGTCGAGACGCACGCAACCGCTCACCCCTTGGGCGATTACTGTCTTGAAGCCCACCGCCGCCAGATCGCTGCCGCTCCGGATGAATCCTCCGGCCTGCAATTCCCCCAGGCAATCGCGAATCGCCTTCGGATAATCGCTCACCCGCTCGTAGCCCCCCTTGTGCAACATCCGCTCCGGGCTGCTCGAAAAATCGAACAGCCGCCACTTGAGCGACGTGGAACCGATGTTGGCAACGAGGATTTTCACGGATGTGTCCGGGGGCCGGAGTCAAGCATCAGGAACCAGCAGCGCGAAGCGTGGAGCCGTCCGGCCCTGACTCCTGACTTCTGGCTCCTCGCCCTTCATTGCTGCAGCCACTTGCCGAGGCCGGAGAGGCTCTCGTGCGGGCGCGGAATCACTTGCACAGCGATGACTTCGCCAATCGCCTTCGCGGCATCGGCTCCGGCATCCGTGGCGGCCTTGACCGCGGCGACATCGCCCCGGAAGAACGCGGTCACATAGCCGCTGCCCACCTTCTCCCAGCCGACGAGGGCGACGTTGGCGGATTTGAGGGCGGCGTCACTGGCTTCGAGCAGCGCGCAAAGGCCCTTGGTTTCAATCATTCCAATTGCTTGTTGTGCCATAGATTTTTGAGTTGTTGGAAACGTTGTGATGCGTGGCTTACTTCTTGGCGGCGAGCGTGGCGGCGACCGAGGGATCGATGAACGCCTTCAGGAGTTCGTCATGCGGACGCGCAAGAATGTGCGAACTGACGAGTTCGCCCACTTTGCCTGCGGCCGCCGAACCGGCGTCCACGGCGGCTTTCACACTGCCGACGTCGCCGCGAACCAGCACGGTGATCAGTCCGCCGCCGATGGGGACGGTCTGGACAAGCGTGACGTTGGCGGCTTTCACCATGGCGTCGCTGGCTTCCACCGCGCCGACATAGCCCTTGGTTTCGATCATTCCTAATGCTTCACTCATAGTATTGGTTTGGGATGGTTGGTTGAGGTTTCGGTAAATCTACAGTCCGCAGAAAATATTTTGCTCCTTGGGCTACTTGACCAGTTCGCAGGGGGTGTCGGGTTGGAGGTTGCAGGCGTTTCCCTCGTCGGTATCGATATGAACCTCCAGTTTGAACGACTTGTCCACGCGGACGAGCATCTGCTCCAGCGTGATGGCGCACGGACCGCCAATCTTCAGCTTCATCCAGTCCCCGCCCTTCACCCCATAATAGGCGGCATCGTCCGGATGCATGTGCACGTGACGCATGGCCCGGATGATTCCGTCGGGCATCTCGAAGAAACCCTCCGGCCCCATAAGCATTCCACCGGTGGTGCCCTTGATGTCGCCCGAACTGCGCAGCGGAATATCGTATCCCAGCGCAATGGCGTCTGTATATGCCAGTTCAACCTGATTCAAATTCCGGCACGGGCCGAGAATGCGCAGATTGGAAATCACCCGACTCCGCGGCCCGATGAGGGTGACGGCCTCCTTCGCCGCAAACTGGCCGTCCTGATATAGCCACTTCATCGGCGTCAGTTTGTGGCCCTTTCCAAACAGGATCTCAACGGCCTCCTGGGTGAGGTGGCAATGCCTGGCACTGACGTTGACAACCAAGGGATTTGGCGCGCCCGCCTGCCGCGGCAACGGCCGACCCAGCTTCTGATAAACAGCCTGTCGGACATAGTGTTCGACCACTGCCCGGGGCGGCGATGATTCAAGTGCAACCATATAATGCGCGAATGACTGGAAACGTTTTCGGATATTTGTGAAACATAGTCAACCAATTTCTTGCAAAATATTCCAAAATATTTCACAGTGTTGGCAGATGCAGCTCGAAGAACGTCAAAACCGAATCGAAGAACACCTTCAAAAGGTGGAATTTGCTTCGCTGGAGGAGCTGTCTGAATTGGTTGATGCTTCGGTTTCCACCGTGCGCCGGGATGTTACGTTGCTGGAAGCCAGGGGCACATTGCGTCGAACCCATGGCGGCGCCCGGTTGGTAAATCCCAAATCTGACGAATTTGCCTTCACCGCCCGCGATACGCATCAACTTGATGAAAAGGAGGCAATCGCCCAGGCTTGCGCGGACCTGATCCCCCCCAATCAAACGGTGATTATAGATGCGGGCACGACCTGTTTCCACGTCGCGCGACGCATCGAGGCCAAAACGCCCCACATCATCACCAACTCCCTTCCCGTTGCCAACCTGTTCGCCGGCAACAGCCAGTTGGAAGTCGTGGTCAGCGGCGGCGTCATTTATCCTCGTCTCGGAGTGCTGGTCGGCCCCCTCGCAGTCGAGGCTTTCACGAAAATCCACGCCGATGTCGCGATCATGAGCTGCGGCGGCGTGACGCCCGAGGGCGTCACCAACTCACACGCCCTGCTCATTGAGATCCAGCGCGCCATGATCCAAGCCTCGCGCCGGGTCATCCTTTGCGTCGATCACACCAAGTTCGGCCGGCAGTCGATCAGCCGCCTGTGCAACCTGAGCGCCCTCGGCACGATCATCACCGACCAGTTGCCGCCCCGGGAGATTTACGACTCGATCGAACAGACCGGCATCGAGTTGATCGTCACGGGGGCGGATTCAAACCCGGTGCTTCCCGGACGCAAAATGGATAACTCAGCCGCCGCTTCGGACGTCAGGGCAGCCGAAGCGGCCGCCGAACGCGACCGCTTCATCGACTGAGCGCCATCGGGAAAAGAGGGCCTGACAGCCCACCGCCATCATAATTCCGATGGCGTCCCTCACTTCGACGGGGCGGCATCCTCCGGCAGCGGCCGGCCCTTGGTTTCAGGCATGAAGAACATGGCGATCAGACCCAGCAGGAATACTGAACTGACCCAACAACACGCCAGGCGGAAGGCGGCCAATTTGGCCTCGGGCGAGGTGGCCCCCGCCGCCAGAGATTTTGCGAGCAGCCCCATCGTAAACGGCCCGCTCGCCGCGATGAAGCGGCCCACGTTGTAACAAAAACTAACCCCGGTGCTGCGCAAACGCGTCGGGAACAGCTCTGGCAGGTAAATCGCAAACCCGGCAAACAGCGCGAGCTGGCAGAAGCCCATGACAAAACTCATCCAGATGTCCCCGGTGCCATTGAAAAGCTGGAAGTAGCCCACGGTGGCGGCAAACGCGCTGATGAACGCCACGGTGAAGGCAGTCTTGCGGCCGAACTTCTGCGCGAAATGCGTAAAGGTCATCATGCCGAAAAACGCGCCCAGATTTTGTACGATGCTGTTGACACCCACCCAATACGTTTTCTCACTCGCAATCTGCGCCTCCGGCATCCCTTTCGCCTTGAGCGAATTGCCGATCACGTCGCCAACCAGCTCGGGACTGAAAAAGCCCACGCCCCACAGCCCGACCACGCCCGATACACACAACAGCATCCCCAACAAAGCCGGCGTGCGCCAACGCTCCTCGCCAAAAAGCGACGCGTAGGATCCGAACTTCGCGCCGGTCAACCGCCCCGCCTCGCGTGCCTTGACCCACTTCTCCGGCTCCTTGAGCCGGATCTGAAGGAAGACGCAGAGGAAGGCCGGCAGCGCACCGATGAGAAACATATATTTCCACGCGTGCGCGGGGTTGATGTGCCCGGCCGCCCCCAGCTTGCCCATCCCCATGCTGATGAGACCGGCGCTGATGTTTCCCACCGCGGACAATGCCTGCAACGTCCCCAACGCACCAGTGCGTGATCGCTCGGGCAGACCGTCCGCGACCAACGCCACCGCCAGGCCAAACACGCCCCCGACGCCCAGCCCCGTCAGGAAGCGATAAATCGCAAAATCGATCCAGCCCGTCGAGAAGGCCGACAAGCCAGTGCACAAAGAATAGATCGCCACCGTCAGTGTCAGCGTCTTCGCCCGCCCGATACGGTCACCCACCGCACCGAATATCAGCCCGCCAGTCGCCCATCCCGCCACGAAGATTGCCGTGGCGTAGCCGGAATACTCCTTCACATCATATCCCGGCGGCAGCAACGCTTTCATTGCGCCCTGCCGGGCCAGCAGAAACAATTGCTGATCTAGGCAGTCAAACAGCCAGGCCAGGCATGCCATCGTGAAGACGAACCAATGATAAGGTGTAAGATCCTTAAACCAGGGAAGTGCCGGGGAGGCGGAATTGCTTTGCGCAGAATTCATCGAGTTTGCGGGGTTGCTGTGAACTTGCTTATTACGCGCAGGCTGACACCCGACGGGCAAGCACTTCTTCGCCCTGCGGCCCAAAAATCGAAAAGGCCCGTTCGCGTGCGAACGGGCCCTGCGAGTCGGATGACGCGTGTCAGGAGGCTTTTGGCGTCGTTGCCGGGGCTGTCTCCGCAACCGGTTCCGCGGCGGTTTCCTCAACCCATTCAAGGATCACCATCTCCGCCACGTCTCCTTGACGCGGTCCCAGCTTCACGATCCGGGTATATCCACCGGGACGGGTTTTGAACTTGGGCGCAATGTCTTCAAAAAGAATCCGGACCACGTCCTCCTCCAGACGCCACTTCTCGCGCAGCGTCTTGCCCTTCACCGTCGGAGTGCCCACGAAATGGCTCCTCGGTTGCTGCCGCAACCGCGCCGCCACCAGACGCCGGTCATGCAGGCTGCCGCTCTTGCCCAGCGTTACCATCTTCTCAGCCACCGAGCGGGCGGCACGGGCCTTGGCCAGCGTGGTCGTCACCCGCTTGTGTTTGATCAGGCTGCAAACCAGATTCGCGAGCATCGCGTTGCGATGTTCTCCGGTGCGCCCCAATTTTGCTGTTCGCTTTCGATGTCGCATACAAATTACCTCAAGGTTTCGGCGCGGCCTCTTCCTTGGATGCTTCGAGCAAACCCGCGTCGAAGGTCATACCCAGGCTCAAACCGAGACCGGTCAGTTTGTCTTTAATCTCGTTCAGGGATTTCTTCCCGAAAGTCCGATACTTCAACATTTCCGCCTCGGGCTTCATCGCCAACTGACCTACGGTGGTAATGTTTGCATTGTTGAGGCAGTTCGCCGCACGGACCGACAATTCGATCTCGTTGACGCTCATATTGAGCAGCTTTTTGAGCTTGGCCTTTTCGTCGTCCTGCTTGGTTTCCACCTGCTCGAACTCGATCGCGTTCTTGTCGTACCCGACAAACACGTCCAAGTGGTGTTGGAGGATCGCCGAAGATTGCAGCAAGGCGTCG
>CAZUUP010000162.1:0-10462 GCA_964623105.1 uncultured Akkermansia sp. | reverse complement strand
TCCGCTGATCCTTCCCATCCCCGTCCCCGTCGGACCGCCAAAAAGCTGATGCAAGTCAAAGCATCCCGGCCCCCGAAAAGTCACACTTGCCGGCGTAATTGGGTGCGAAGCGCATCAGCCACAATGGCAGCCTTCGGCCCGTAACATCGCAAATCCCTGACATGAAAACCCGCATCCTCCTCCCGCGCTGCATCCGCCTGTGCGCCGCCGCGCTGCTCGTCGCCAACGGCCACGTTTTCAACCCCGCCGCCCGTGCGGCCGATCCCCCGGCCCCCAAGGCGGTCGATCCCACCATCATTGGCCAGGAAACCGCCGTCCTCACCGAGGCGCCCGCCGTGCCCCCACCCATCAAGCGCAAGCACGCCACCAAGGTCGTCGTTAACCTCGAAGTGAAGGAGGTCGTCAAGAAGATGGCCGACGGCGTCGAGTACCTCTTCTGGACCTTCGGCGGCAACGTCCCCGGCAGCTTCATCCGCATCCGCGAGGGCGATTTCGTCGAGTTCCATCTCAACAACCATCCCTCGAGCAAGATGCCCCACAACATCGACCTCCACGCCGTCACGGGACCCGGCGGCGGCGCGGCCTCCTCCTTCACCGCTCCCGGGCATTCCTCGCAGTTCTCCTTCAAGGCCCTTAATCCCGGCCTCTACGTCTATCACTGCGCCACCGCCCCGGTCGGCATGCACGTGGCCAACGGCATGTACGGCCTCATCCTCGTTGAACCCAAGGACGGACTTCCGCCCGTGGACAAGGAGTATTACGTCATGCAGGGCGACTTCTACACCGTCGGCAAATTCGGCGAGGAAGGCCTCCAACCCTTCGATCAAAACAAGGCCGTTGACGAGAAACCCACCTACGTCCTCTTCAACGGCTCCGTCGGCGCGCTCGTCGGTGACAAGGCCATCCGCGCCAACGTCGGCGACAAGGTCCGCCTCTACGTCGGCAACGGCGGGCCCAACCTCGTCTCCTCCTTCCACGTCATCGGCGAAATCTTCGACGAGGTCTATCAGGAAGGCGGTGTCATCCCCAGCCAGAAGCACGTCCAGACCACCATGGTCCCCGCCGGCGGCTCCGCCATCGTGGACTTCAAAGTCGAGGTTCCCGGCACCTACATCCTCGTCGATCACTCCCTCTTCCGCGCCTTCAACAAAGGCGCCCTCGGCATGTTGAAGGTGGACGGCCCGCCGAACCTCCTCGCCTACACCGGCAAGGAAGTCGATGCCGTCTATCTCGGCCAGCAGGCCTCCGCCGGTTCCGAGGCCGAAAAGCGCGTCGCCGAACTCCAGGCCCAGATGAAGGCCGCCCTCAAGTCCAACCCCCAGATCGCCACCCTCACCAAGGAAATCCAGGTCGAGAAAGGCAAGCAGGTGTACATGCAGACCTGCTTCGTCTGCCACCAGATTGACGGCCAGGGCGTCGCCGGCCAGATCCCGCCCCTTGTGAAATCCGACTACCTCATGGCCGACAAGGACCGCTCCATCCGCGGCATCCTCCAGGGCCAGTCCGGCCCCATGACCGTCAACGGCAAACCCTACAACGGCATCATGATCCCCCTCAACTACCTCAACGACGAACAGGTCGCCAACGTCCTGACCTACGTCCGCAACTCCTTCGGCAACTCCGGCGACCCCGTCACCGTCGAGGAAGTCCGCCGCATCCGCTCCGAGACTCCCAAGGCCCCGGCCCCCACCGAGAAGTTCGAGTAAATACACGCCCGCCGCCCACGCCCGCCCGCAATGAATCGCCAGCTCGTATCAACCGCGCGAACCGGACTCGTTGTGGCGATCATCGCGGCCTGGCCCCACGCGTTGGCGGCCCGTGCGGGCGACCCACCGAAGCCCTCCGCCCCGGCGGGCATGATTACCGTGCCCGCCGGAGTTTATCGTCCCCTGTTTCGCAGCGATCGCGACGCCCGGGAAATCCCGGTGAAATCCTTTCACCTCGACACCACCCCGGTCACCAACGCCGACTTCCTCGCCTTCGTCCGCGCCCATCCCCGCTGGCAGCGTTCCCAGGTCAAACGCATCTTCGCCGACGAATCCTATCTCAAACACTGGGCCGCCGACCTCGACCTTGGCCCCGACGCCGCCCTCGTCGCGCGCCGGCCCGTCACCCACGTCTCCTGGTTCGCCGCCAAAGCCTACGCCGCGTGGAAGGGCAAACGCCTCCCCACCACCGAGGAATGGGAACTGGCCGCCGGTACCGGTTTCACCCAGGCCGACGGCACCAAGGACCCCGAATTCCTCCGCGCCGTCAACCGCTGGTACTCGACCCCCTCCCCGCCCGCGCTCCCCGCCGTCGCCGCCGCCCGCGCCAATTATCTTGGCCTCCATGACCTCCACGGCCTCGTCTGGGAATGGACCAGCGATTTCAACTCGAGCCTGGTCACCGGCGACGCCCGCGGCGACACCGGCCTCGAACGCCAGCTCTTCTGCGGCAGCGGCTCCCTCGGTGCCACCGACCGCGCCAACTACACCGCCTTCATGCGCCTCGGCTTCCGCAGCAGCCTCAAGGCCGGCTACACCGTCCACAACCTCGGCTTCCGCTGCGCCAAAGATCTATGAGAAGCTCCAAGCCCAAAGCCCACAGCTCAAGGAAAGCTCCAACCTTCAATCTCCCGCACCCGTCCATGCCCACCCCCGCCTCGCACCCGCGGATTCCGGCGGCGCTTCCCGTCCGGTCGCCCGCCAACCCGTTCGCCCTGCTGCTCGTTCTCGGTGCCTTGAGCTTTGCCCCTGGCGCTTTCGCGGCCGACCCGGTGCTCCCGCCCTGCTGCCGCGCCACCGCCCCGCGCGCGCCCCTGACCGACAAATCCCTCTATCAGCTCGAGTCCCGCTGGACCTCCGACCACGGCAAGGAAATCAAGCTTGGCGCCCTTCAGGGCCGCCTTCAGGTGCTCACCCTCTTCTTCACCCACTGCGAATTCGCCTGCCCCATCATCATCCACGACCTCCAGCGCCTCGAAGCCGCCCTCCCGCCCTCCCTGCGCGGGCAGGTGGACTTCCTCCTCGTCAGCCTCGACCCCGACCGCGACTCGGTCGCCACCCTCCGCGCCTTCCGCGACCTCCGCAAACTTCCCCTCTCCAACTGGACGCTCCTCCGCGGCTCCCACGACGACGTCCGCGAACTCGCCGCCCTCCTCGGGGTGAACTACCAGAAAGACGCCCGTGGCCAGTTCGCGCACTCGAACCTCATCACCGTCCTCAACCCCGCCGGCGAAATCATCCACCAACAGATCGGCCTCAACCAGGACCCCGCCGAAACCGTTCGCGTCCTCACCAAGGCCGCCACTTCAACGCCCCCCTCCACCGCCCCCGCTCCCAAGAAACCCTAGCCGCCGGGCCAGACCGGCCCGCACAGGGAGAGCGGCAGGGCGCGGTGTCCTCACCGCGCCGGTGGGCGATCCGCACCGCACGACAGCGACGGATTTTGCTGAGGGATATTGTGCTTCACACAGCCTGTTCACCCCCCCGCCACAAGCCTCTCCGATCGTTCCGCTCCGCTCCGAGTTCAGACCTCGGTTTCACCCTGGATTCCGCAGTTGAAAACCAGGGCCAACGGAGAAAACCACCAACTGACACTGACCAGCACTCATCTGCGGGCGCGGAACAGGTTCCCCTGCTGGGTGCAGGGCGCTGGCCTGGTTTCATTAGTGCAAGTCAGTGCCGGTTAGTGGTTTGCCAGCGGCAGGATGGTTTTCAACCGCGGAATCCAGGTTCACCGCACCGAAAACCCCGCCTTCGTATCGAACAACACGACGTGGCGGCGATGGTTCTGGAAATCAATCTCGCCGTCCCAGTTCTTCGTCCAAGCCGTCGCATCGGCGGACTCGGCCAGCTCCACGCGCACGGCGTGGCGGCCGGGCGGCACCGGCACGCTCACCACGGCCATGCTCGGGCCGTCGTGGGAGCGGCCTTTGGCCTGGTAGGATTGCTCGTGAACCACCTTGCCATCGACCTGCACCCGCAGGCGCACGGGGACGCGCTCAC
The DNA here is from genome assembly GCA_964623105.1 of uncultured Akkermansia sp. GTDB lineage: Bacteria > Verrucomicrobiota > Verrucomicrobiia > Limisphaerales > BJHT01 > BJHT01. The sequence continues at coordinate 6,473 of CAZUUP010000162.1, read as the reverse complement.
GCGTCACGTTCACCTGCGCGCGCATGTGCGGGAGGCGCTTGGCGAGTTCTTCTTTGGTGAGCTGTCGCTGCGTCAGCAGCTCGCCGTGGTGATTGAAGGACACGACCAGTTCCGGCTCGGGCGAATGCGGCGTGCGATACGGCAGCGTACTGCCGAGCCAGATCACCGCGCCGAGAACCAGCGCCAGCCCGAACGCGCCGAGAATCTGCACCGCCCTCCCGTGCAACGCCGCCGCGCCGCCACCGCCGGTCGGATTCGCGCGAAATTCCGCGGCGACGCGGGCGAGGTCCGCGCGATGGGTGCGGTCGAGATGCAACAGCCGCACGCGCGCCGGGTCGGCGTTCTTGGGATTGAACGCCGGCTGGCGCTGGCCGGCGAGGCGCTGCTCGAACCACTGGCAGCCGTCGCGCGCCACCGGATCGGTCGTACCGCACGCGATGGCGAGAACGCCCTCGACGCCGCGTTTCAACGGCCGCTCGAGCATCACCGCGCTGACCCAGCCGATGCACGGCACGCGCTCGACGCGGTATCCCGGCAGTTCGGGTGACGTGCCGTCGGCGTTCACCTGCAGGAAGGCGGCGCTGGATTCCCCGCAGCAATACGCGAGGAAGGGTCTTTCTCCGCGCGCCTTGGTGGCGTCGATCCAGGCATTGAGGCGTTGCTCGAGGGCGCGGCTGTCGAGCACCGGCAGATTCAGCGCCTGCGAATCGCACGCGCCCACGCACACGCCGCAGCCCACGCACAGGTCGGCGTCGATCTGCGACTGCACCTCGAACTTTTTCCCGTCCTCGCGCGGGACCATCGCGATGGCGTTGAACGGGCAGTCCTGCGAGCACAGCGTGCAGCCGAAGCAGCGCGTGAGTTCCACCGCCGCGGTCCATTCCGGCGCCGCCCGCCGGCGGGCCATCCACCACGGCACGCTGATGATTCCCAGCCAGGTGAAGAGAAAGAACGCCCACAACGCGCCGCCGCCCAGCCGGTCGGTCAGGCCCATCGGCCAGAGGAACCACCAGTCCATCGTGAACTGCGGCACCTTGACGGTCATCTCTGCGGGGCTGGCGCTCGTCGCCGGCAGCAGCACCGACAGCACCGCGAGCGAGCCGACGATCCACAGCGTCATCGCGCGCGAGGTGAGCAGGCGCGCGCGGTTCACGTGCATCAGGTGCATCCACAGGCCGATGCCCACCGAGAGCGGCAGCAACATGTGCGTGAAAAAAATCAGGAAGAACAACAGCGACGGCACGCTTTCGTTCGTGAGCAGCAACCGCGACATCGGCTCGGCAAAGATCGGCAACTGATCGATGAAGCGCGCGGTGCCGAGCGCGGCGTGCTGCGCGCGCACGTCCCACACGAGCCAGTAGCCGGTCCACCCGATGAACCACAGCGCCGCAAGCATCAGGATGCCCGTCACCCACGGCAGCCAGCGCGCGCCGGTGAAGCGCCGCTGGCAGACGATGCGCGCGGCATGCAGCAGGATGAAAAAGATGCAGCCGTCCGAGCTGTAGCGGTGGAGCGAGCGCATCCATTGCCCGAGCCATGAACCCGTGCGGAGCTTCTCCAGCGAACCATAGGCCTGATGCACGCTCGGCGTGTACCAAAACAGCAGCGCGATGCCGGAGATGATCGCGATGATGAGACAAGTGTTCGCCAGCGCGCCGAGCTGGCCGAAGGGATTGAGCGCGGGGGCCAGGAAACGCTCGGTGAGCCGGTCGAGGTGGAGCCAGACATTTTCGAGACGCCGCAGCAGCGCGTCGGCGCGCACCGCGGGCGCGGTCGGATCGTGCCCCGGCACGGCACCCGCGCCGCCGGCGGGTCGTTCGATGGTGACGGGGTTTTCAGTCATGCGGCGGGGCTGGAAGAGCGAATTTGAATGGCCGCAAAGAACGCAAAGAAACGCAAAAAGCGGTGCTTTCGCTGCGGCTCCCGGCCGGTGAAACGACTCCGGCTCAAACCTTCACCAGCCATTGGTTTTGCGTCTTTTTGCGTTCTTTGCGGCAATCCTCGGAGTTCGTTCCATCTCACCGCGGTTTCTCCGCGAGCAGCACGCGCACGGCCGAGGTAAGCCACGATTGCTCGCGCTGGCTCAACGAAAGCCGGTAGGCGATGCGCCCCTCGCGGTCGAGCAGGAAGAAGAGGTTCGAGTGGACCAGTTGCCCGGTCTTGGCGTCGCGCATCCGGCCGATGCTTAACTGGTCGAGCAGCGTGTTCATCTCGGCGGGCACGCCGTTGACGAAGTGGAACTGCGCCGAGTCAAATCCGTAGGCGCGCGTGATCATCGTCCGCAGTTCGCGCGTATCCGTCTCGGGACTCAGCGAGAACGCCACCACCGCCAGGCCCGCGCGCTCGGCGGGAGTGAGCTGGTCGAGCACGTCGCGGATTTTCTTGAGCATCATCGGGCACGTCGCCGTGCAGGTGGAAAAGACCGCCGTGACGAGCACCACGCGCCCCTTGAAATCGCCCATCGTCACCGGCTGGCCGTCCTGGTTCGTGAGCTTGAACGCCGGCATCGGCAGCTCGCTGCGCAGCCGGTCGGCGGGGAAGGGCAGCTCCTTCCGCACCACTTCCGAACCTCCCGCGCCGCTCAGCCCCACGCCGAGCACCGCGACCAGCACGAACGCCGCCGCCGCAATCGGCACCAGCGTCCGCCGCCGCGTCTGCCAGAATTCGCGGAGCTGCGTGCGCCAGACGAAAAAGATGATGCCCGCCAGCGGCAGCGGCTCGGCCAGCATCACCGCGACCGAACTCCACTTCATCCAGCCAGTCTTGGGTTCGTATTGAAAACAGCGGATGCGGAACTCCTCCATGAAGCCCCCCACCGCCCCGCCGCGGATCGGCGCGAAGGTCATCAACGCGAGGAAGACCTCGAAGAACCCCAGCACGCAGAGCGCGAACACCGCGAAGTTCCCGCCCGAAAGATACTGGCTGAACCGCACGATGCCGCGCTCGAACCGGCCCGCGCTGATGGTTTGCGTGCTCATCGCTGCTTGCGCCCGCCCGTCAGCGCACCGGCCACACGTCGGCCAGCGCCTTCCAGTTGGCGAAGTAATAAACGGCGAAGCACAGCAGGAACACCATCGCCAGCACCATCGTGCCCTGCGTGGGATGCTCGGCCGCCGCCGAGGTCGCAACCGCCGGCGCGGGGGCCGGCGCCGCGTCGTGGTCGTGATGATGACCGCCTGCGGTGCTCAGGATTTTCGGCGTGCCCCAGTCTTCCATCGCCTTCCCGTTGATGCGACGTCCGAAGAACAGCGTGCCCACCGTCAGCCCGACATAGAGGAACAACGCAAGGAACGCCAGGACGCCGCCAATGCCCACCAGTCCGAGGAACAGATGCGCCGACGGCCCGTAGATCGAGCCCGCGGCATCGATGTCCCAACTGCGGCGCGAGACGCCCATCGACCCGGCGAACGACATGCCGACCGACAGCATCACGATTCCGATCGAGAACAGATACGGCTGGAACCGCACGAGCGGCTTGAAGATGTACTCGCGCTGCCACAGCAGCGGCACGACGTAATAGGTCAGCCCCATGAACGCCAGCGTCGTTCCGCCCACGACCGTCACGTGGAAGTGGCCGGGGATGCGCAGCGTGTTGTGGGCGATGATGTTGATCTGCTGCGTGCCGAGCGTCACCCCGGTGATGCCGCCGAGGAAGCCGAAGATCACCAGCGACAGGAAAAACGCGGAGAAACCGGGGTTGCGCCACGGCGCGCCGGTGAGCCAGCCAAACAGGCCGCGCACGTAGCCCTTGTGCCGCATCGCCACCTCGACCGACGCCGGCACCGTGAAGCCGTGCATCATCGAGGCGAGCACGGCGAGATACATCCCGTAGGAGGTGTTCCAGATTTTCCAGCCGGCGCTCACGCCCGGATCAACCAGCAGGTGATGCGCGGAGGCGATGTTGATGAACATGATGTAGAGCACGAACGCGCTGCGGCAGACGGCTTCATTCAGCGGCTTGGCCCCCGTGGTGAACGTCGCCAGGAAATACCACACCGCGACCATCGCGCAGACGTTTACCTGCTGCGACATGTGCCCGAGGCCCCACCAGATCAGCCGATACCACTGCGGGTCCGGCTGCGCGATCAGCCCGAGCGAGTGCAGGAAGGTCGGGATCATCACGATCGCGCCGTGCAGGAGCGTGACCACCGCGATGATCGCCGCCGCCGTCGCGCCGAACACCACCAGCGGCACCGAACCTTCGTAGGTCTTCTCCTTCTTCGCCTTGTAGAGCGTGGCGAAGAAATTGAAGACCGCGATCAACGTGCCGACCGCCATGAGAATGATGCCGAGATAAAACGCCGGATGCGCCAGCAGCGGCAGATACGAACTGAGCATCACGTCCGCCTTCCCCACGAGGATGGTGACATCCACCATCACGGCGCCGACGGTCATCATCACCAGCGACACCCACGCCGTGGCACGCGAGGCGAGCCGCGCGTTGAGCAGCGTGGTGCTGGTGAAGTAGAGGATCGCCACCTCGAAAAACAGGATCCAGAAGATCAGCATGTTGATCCCGTGCAGCGTGATGATGCGGTAGAACCAGTCCACCGGCAGCAGGTGGACCGTCTGCCAGCGGGTGAGCGCGAGCAGGACCGCGCCAATGCCGCCGATGAGGAGGAACACCACGGCAAGCACGGCGTTGGCCTTGACGAAAAATTCCGCCGTAAGGCAGATCGGAAGGCCCGTGGTCGGGCAGATGCGTTTACCGGAGTCAGGGTTGGCGTTGGCGTTCATGCGGCAGTTCCTTATTCCACGATGATTTTTCCGACCATGTTCTGGTGGCCGACGCCGCAGAATTCATTGCAGACAATCGGGTAGGTGCCGGGCGCCTGCGGGGTGATCGTGAGGACGTGGTCGTAGCCGGGCACGATCTGGAAGTTCATGTTCATCGGCAGCAGCGAGAAGCCGTGCTGGAAATCCGCCGACGAAATGTGCAGCCGGTAGGTCTCGCCCGCGCGCAGCTTCAGGATCGGGAACCAGAAGAACTGCTTGGCCAGCAGGTAAACCTCGCCCGGCGGCGCGGGTACGATGGGCGCGATGCCGTCCTCGACGAGCGATTCCTCGCCGGTGTTGGCCTTCACGAATTTCTCGACGCGCTTGATGAAGTCGGCGGGCTTCACCTTGTAGGCCTCGCCGGTGCTGTTCTGTTTTCCGCGGAAATGCCAGTAGGGCATCATCAGCGACAGGATCAGGCACCACACCACGGCCATGCCAAGCCAGGTGCGCTCATTGCCGCTGGGCGCCTTGAACCAGCCCGGCGCGGGGCATTGCAAACTGGAGCGTGCTTCCTCATTCATGCGTTGTTTCTCCCGGGTTCAGGTCAGGGCAGTTGCGCCGGCGGCAGATAGATGAGTTCCAGCCAGCCCCACAGCGTGTAGGAAAGGAAAGGAATCGCCAGCCCGATCGCCAGCAGCAGCCACGGGTTGTCCATGAGTTTCTGGATCGGATGGATTTTTTGCGGCTCGTTCATAGGCTGAGGCAGTTTCCCGTCCGGGCATTCCCGGATTTCAAGGCCGGAACCTAGCGGAATGAGGTAAAGGCGCCTTGACGTGCGTCAAGCAAGCGGGTCCTTCCTTGTACGGGCAGGCGCACCCGCGCCTCGTGCCGCCTCGCGCCGTCAGGAAAAGTCCAGCATCCAATTTAACCGGGACTCGAGCCCGCCCCCTGCTTGCGAGGTGCGATCGGGCCCGATTCGCAGAGCACGCCGGTCCTTTCTACCACCCCTCCACCGCGTCCGGGGCGAGCCTCCCGCTCCATCCCGCTTGCTACCAGCCCTTCGGCTTCCGCCCGGCCCGGATTTCTGCGCGCCACTGGTCCAGCTTGGCGGCGTGTTCCCCGGCCAGCCGTTCCGCAAGCGCGCCGGCAGATTTTCTCACCTCGTCCACCCAGAACTTCTGCACCAGGTCCAGGTAAGCCAGCACGGTCTTGGCGTCCCCCGCCTCCAGCAATTCCCGCGCGAGCGTGAAGTCCGGGCCGAACGAACTCAACTGCGGCGATCCCGGCGTTGCGCCCGCCTTGAGCAGATGTCCGGCCGCCGCCGCTCGGTCGCCCTCCCGCAACGCCGCGCGCCCCAGCAGCGCATGGGCGTTATGAATCACATTCCCGTAATTCCAATCCCGCGGCTGGGCGTGCGCGGCCAGCTCCTGCCGGGCGAGGTTCTTGACCATCGCCGTGTCGCCCGTCTCCAGGCTCGCCAGCGCGAGGGCGCGCTTGATCTCCCCGACCTGGTAGGTGAGCGACTGATCTCCCGCGTGCGCCTGCAACGCCCGCTCCGCCAGCGCCAGTCCGCGCTGCAAATACTCCCGGCATTCCCCGAACCGCTTCACCCGCTCCGCCCCGCTCAGCGGCTGGGCCTGCCGGCGGTCGGACCCGAAAATCATCGCCAGATCGACGCCCCAGAGCTGCCGGGTCGGCGCCTTCTCCAATCCCGCCAGCGTCTGCTGCAATGCCAGCGCCCGGTTGGTCGCGAC
>CAZUUP010000161.1:0-10471 GCA_964623105.1 uncultured Akkermansia sp. | reverse complement strand
GTGTGCGTTGCAGTGATTCCTTTGTCGCTCACAGAATGGTTGATGGCACCTCGAAGTCGAGGCCGCTGGGGGTTGGAACGTTGCCGCAGACCCCATTTGAATCGTTTCTGCGAAAGACGAAATCGTGGGTCAATCCCGACAGAGTGCCCCAGTTGATTTCATCGGCTTGCGAGGCAGATGGTGTGCTGACTCAATCAACTCAGACTAAGACTCCCACGTCGCTCAAGAAGACAATTTTGGAACGGCGGCCGCAAGAATCGTCGATTGTGGTTAACTCTTTCGTCAAGGCCTTGTTGTTTGGAGGAGCTTTCGAATTGAACGCAGTCCCAAACCAAGTGGCGTTTTATCAGACATACGCAAATCGTCTTGAACAGGCAGACTTGCTGCGCGCTTTTTATCGTGGCCAGACCAAGCGCTTGCGCTACCAATTTCCTGAACTCGGCGTCAAGGACTTCCAAGAGATGACCAGAGTCTTTCAGACCTCTTCCATTCCGGAAGCCGATGCTGCGGTGATGGAAGCTTTGCAGGCCGACGCCAGCAGCGGTCATATGGCACAACCCGTCGTCACCCCAGCGGCGCCTATCCCGCCGGTCATGAAAAAAGACGAAAATCTGCTTGATTCAGCACCGCCGATAGCCGATTCTTAACACGAAGGCTAATTAGAGCCGTAAAGGCCGTTGTGGCCAAAGAAAATGCTTCCACTTTAATTTGAGTCGGAAGTTTTTTTCATTTCTGAGCTTGGTGGGAGCTGACGCTGGGCGAGGTGGCCGGGGCGGTGGGGGACGCCGAGCAGTCCGTGACCTACGCCGACCGCAGCGGCGATGCGTTTCAGCGGATGAGCAAGCGCACGACCCACGCCGACGCCCTGCACCAGGCGGGCCGCCGGGCCGAGGCGGAGGCGCGCTTCCGCGAGGCCGAGCAAATGCAGGCCGAGCGCCAGCCCGACTACCCGCTGCTCTACTCGCTGCCAGGCTTCCGGTATTGCGACCTGCTCCTCGCCGCCCCCGAGCGCGCCGCGTGGCAACGGCTTTTGGAGTGCGGTGACTTGTCACCGCTTTCGGCAGGCGACTTGTCGCCGTCGAAGTCGGACGCGCGTCCGCACGTTCGCGAGCCGCTGAAACGCGGCTCTGCCGGGCCGACCAGTCGGCCCGGCGCAGAAAGCGGCGACGAGTCGCCGCACTCCAAAGCGCTTCGCGCCGTCTCCCAGCGCGCGGCGCAGACGCTCAAGTATTACGAGCGAGGCAACTGGGCGTCGCTTCTCACCCTCGCCCTCGACCACCTCACGCAGGGCCGCGCCGCGCTCTACGCGGCGATTCTGGAACGGGGCGCGGCGTTCACGCCGCTTTAACGCCCGAATGAAACCGCAGCCCCGAATGCCAACGAACGCGGAAGCGGCGTAAACGCCGCCCTCCAAACCGCGGGACTCGATTTCACCGCCGCGCGCTGGCTGGAAATCAACGCCGCATCCGCATCCCATTACCGCGTGATCTCTTCCGGCTTTCGCGCCCCGACTCCCCGTCCCCCTGCCGCGGACGCTGGCCGGTCGGCCGCCGGCAAACCACCGACACCTCCGCGCCCCGGCCGCCCCACCAACAGGCTCAGGTACCGCCGCGCATTCGTCACCACGTCGTAATCGGGCACCAGCTCGAGGCAGCGCTCCTCGTAGTGCGAAAACCTCGCCTCGATCTCCGCGATTGCGGCCGCCAGCGCCGCCGGCTCGGGCTTCGCCACCACGCCCACTCCCGTAGTCCGCACAAAATCCTTCCCGCCATTCTGCGGATAATCCGTCGTCACTGTCGGCACGCCGCACGCCATGCACTCAACGATGGATTTCGGCAGCCCCTCGCGCTCCGACGGCAGGATGAATATCCGCGCCTCCGCCAGCACGGCCAGCTTCTGCTCGTCGCTCACAAACCCATGGAAAACCACGTTCCGATCTTGCGCATGCCGCACCTTCAACTCCTCCAGCATCCCGCCGCCGCCCACCAGATGAATCTCCACGTTCCGGCCGTGCTTCCGGTTGTACTCCAGCACCGCCGCAATCGCGTGTTCCGGATGCTTGTGCGTCTCCAGCCGCCCGAGAAACACCATGTGCTTCTTCGCCCGGGACCGGAACCGCGCCGTGAACACCGAACTTGGAATCACACTCAGCCGCTCCGCCCCGCCCAGGTTGCCCGCCGCCAGGTCCCGCACCGAATCGCTGATGCACACCACGTGATTCACCGTCCGCAACATCATCCAGTTGATCACCCGCCACAGCGATGACAACCGGTACTCCACGAAATCCAGCACCCGCACCGTCTCCCGCGACACCATCCACCGGGACAGCAGCGACGGCAGCACCGGGAACTGGTTGTACATCACCCCGTCATACTCCTTCAGCCGCCCCCGCAGCGACCATGTGAATCCCAGGATCGAACGCACCGGCCGCCCGAGAAAACCCTTCTTGTAATAATCGCCGTCGCTCCAGGTCCGGAAAATCCGCACCCGGTTCAGCGTTTCCTCCCGCGGCAGCTTCCCCGTGTGATCAATCGTGTACACGTCCACCGAGTGTCCCAGCCGCGCGTATTCCTCCGCGAACTCTTTGAAGCGAATTTCCTGCCCGCCAAAGCTTGGCGGAAACAGCTCGGTGACCAGCGCGATCCTCACGACACCATCCCTTCGTGCCGGAGCAGCCGACGCAATCCTTCCTCGATTCCCACCTGCGGCACCCAGCCAGTCAACGCCCGCAACCGCTCCGTCGAGGCCCGCTGATGCATCTTGTCCGACGGCCGGAATCGCGCCTGATCCACCCGGATTTCGATCTCCCGCCCCAGGTTCCGCCCGATCGACCGCACCAGATCCTCGCCCGAATACTCCAGACCCGTGCCCAAGTTCACCACCTCGTACGGCCCCGCCTTCGCCGTTTGCGCCAGCAGGATGATCCCCCGCGCCATGTCCTCCACGTAGATGTAATCCCGCTTCGTCTTCAAATTCCCCAGCACCAGATGCGGCTGCAATTTCAACTGCTTGATGATCTCCGGAATCAGATGCTCGTTGGTCTCGTACGGGCCGTAGCAATTGAAAAATCGGACCGTCATCACCCGCATCCCTCCCCGCCGCGCGAAATACTCCGCCACACCCTCGTCCAGATGCTTCGAACACCCGTAAACGTCCACCGGCTGCGCCGCGCCGCTCTCGAGCAGCTCGTTCTCGTCATTCGGGTAGATCGCCCCTGTCGAGGCCAGCACCACCTTGCCCACCCCCGCCTGCTCGCAACTCTCGAACACCGAGTAAGTGCCCTCCACGTTGATCCGGATCGTCTCCAGCGGATGCTTGTTGCAGTATGGAATGTAATGCAGCGCTGCCAGATGGATCATCACCTCCGGCCCAAAACCCGCCACGCACCCGTGCAACGTTGCATAGTCCTCCACCTTGCCCCGGTGAACCTGCAACTGGGGATGCGCCGCGAACTCGGCGATGTTCTCCTGCCGCCCAAACGAAAAATCATCGTAAATCGCGACCGTGTGCCCCGCGTGCAACAACTGCCGCACTACTTCCCGCCCGATGAACCCCGCCCCGCCTGTGACAAAATATTTCATACGCAGACACACCGACTCCGTCTTCGGATCAGCCGGAACCGAGCCTCGCTCTCAGTTTGCTGCTCCTGATTATCAAATCCTAGGAACCAAAGACACAACATCCGGTTATCCCAAAAGTCAAATGCCCGCCTGCCGCAGTATGTTCGAAGGTCGTTCCGTCCCGGTCCGCGGCAACTGCTTCCGGCCGCAGGGTCCGGAGCGGAATACGGTGCCAACCCGGCCCCGCCACTCCAATCGCAGGTGAAATCCACCCCTCTTCAGCGCCGCGGCACGGCCCGCCGGTTCTTGTCAGCCCGCTGGACGCGCTGCCCGCCGCTTCACGCCACGGTCATCCCCCCGTTCACCGCCAGATTTTGCCCCGTCACAAACGAAGCCTCCTGACTCGCCAGAAAAACCACCGCCCCGCCCACATCCGCTGGCACGCCCCACCGCCCCGCCGGAATCAGCGCCTTGTACCCGTCCTTCAACGCCTGCGGATCCTTCTCATGTCGCTCCACCGGAATCCATCCCGGCGAGATCATGTTCACCGTGATTCCAAACCGCGCCAGCTCCGTAGCCATGCTGCGCGTCCATCCGTTCTGCCCGCCCTTTGCCGCCACATACGCGCTAAAGTTGGGCACTCCCCGCTGAAAGACCTCCGACCCGATGTTGATGATCCGCCCCCACCGCTGCGCCTTCATGTGCGCCAGCGTCGCCCGCGTGAGCAGGTACGGACTCTTGATGAAGAAATCCAGCATGGACTGGTAGAATGCCCAGTCATATTCCTCGATCGGCCGCTGCGGCTGATCGCACGTCGCGTTGCACACCACAATATCCACCGGACCCAGCTTCTTTGCCGCCGCCGCCACCATCGCCTCGACCGCCGCCGCATCCGTCACATCCGCCTGCGCCAGCATCCCCGTGTACCCGCGGCTGGTGAATTCCTTGAACGTCTCCTCCGCCTTCGCGCGGCTGTTTGCGTAATTGATCACCACCTTGGCTCCCGCGGCTCCCAGTGCCATTGCCATCGCCTTCCCCAACCCCTTGCTGCTCCCCGTCACCAGCGCCACCCGCCCGTCCAGGCGAAAGGCCGGATTTGCGGTCGAACTGGTTTGCGTCTTCCCGGTGGACTTCGTGGATTTTTTCATGTGCGTGACAAAAATTTCCTGCTCCGGACTCTGGTCAAAACCCCGCTCCGCTGTCAACGAACCCCCGCCCCCCGATCCTTCCCGCCCCTTCCATCTATGCGAGGATCGGCTGCAACACCTCTCCATGCACGTCCGTCAGCCGCATGTCCCGCCCGCTGAAACGATACGTCAGCCGCGTGTGATCCATCCCCAGCAGATGCAGCATCGTCGCGTGCAGATCGTGGATCGTCACCTTGTACTCCGGCAGCGCCTTGTATCCATACTCGTCCGTCGCCCCATAAATTGTCCCGCCCTTCACCCCACCCCCCGCCAGCCAGAGCGTGAACCCGAACGGATTGTGATCCCGCCCGTTGCTCCCCTGCGCGAATGGCGTCCGCCCAAACTCGCCCGCCCACACCACCAGCGTGCTCTCCAGCAACCCCCGCCCCTTCAAATCCCGCAACAACCCCGCGATCGGCTGATCCACAAACAGCGAGTTCTTCTCGTGCCCGTCCTTTAAGTTCCCGTGTTGATCCCACCGGTCACCCGCCCCGCCCGGGCACGTCAACTCGATGAACCGCACCCCGCGTTCCACCATCCGCCGCGCCAGCAGACACTGGGTGCCAAACGTCCGCGTCCCCGCCGTCTTGGAATTCAACCCGTACAACTCCTTCGTCACCTCCGTCTCCCCCGCCAGGTCCATCAGCTCCGGCACTGCCAGTTGCATCCGCCCGGCCAGCTCGTAATTGGCGATCGCACTCTCCAGCGCGTCGATCTTCCCAAATCGCTCCACCACTCCCGCATCCAGCCGCCGCATCAACGCCAGTTTCGCCGCCTGGATCTCCGGCCGCGCCTCCGACGGCGTCACGTTCGCCACCGCCTGCCCGCCCGGCTTGAACACCGATCCCTGATAACTCGCCGGCAGAAACCCGCTGTTGAAATTGTCCAGCCCGCCCGGCGGAATCAGCCCCCCGTTCAACACCACGAACCCCGGCAGATTCGCATTGGGACTTCCCAGTCCGTAACCCACCCATGCCCCCATGCTCGGCCGCCCCTGCAGGCCGCTTCCCGTGTGCAAAAAATAATTCGCGTTCTTATGCTCCGAGAAATTGCTCGTCATCGACCGCACTACCGCCAGGTCGTCCACACACTGCGCCACGTGGGGAAACAGATCGCTCACCGGAATCCCGCTCCTCCCGTATTCCCGGAACGCCCACGGACTCTTCAGCGTGTTCCCGATGTTGTTGAACTGCGTCGGCTCGATCTTGTCCCCAAACTTCTGCCCGTGCTCCCGGTCCAGCCGCGGCTTCGGATCGAACGTGTCCACCTGCGACGGCCCGCCATCCATGTACAAGAAGATCACGTTCCGCGCCTTCGCCGCAAAATGCGGCTCCCGCGCCGCCAGCGGCGCCCCTTTTGGCGCGACCGCCGCGCCAAAACTCCGGTCCGCCAGCAGCGCCAGCAGCGACAAACCCCCGAACCCTTGCGCACAACTCGTCAGCATCTCCCGGCGTGTCACCGGTCGCGGCCCAAATTTTCCACAATGATTCATGCGTTAAGCTTCTTTCCTGCACCACCGACGCCTTCGACGGACCGGCTCCCACCACACTTCACCCCATTCCGCCCGCCGTCTCCCGGTGCCGCCGCTGCTCCGGGTAAGGCGCGTCTGTCCTCAGCGCGCCGCTCGCGTATGCACCTACGCCGCAATCCCCGCTCCCGCGCCCCGCGCCGCCCCCGTTTGCGAATCCCTCTGCCGTGGTCTATTTTACCCCGGCAAGAGAAACCCGGGGAGCAGCCAGCACCGCCGCCAGCAGCGCCAGTACGTTTGGCGCGCGCAAGTTGCGCTTCCCAACGCCTGCGCATCTTCCTACGTTGCGCCTGGCGCGCCCCGGGCCGCCCTCGGAGCCTTGATCGACTATTTGCATGAGTGACCAGCAGCAACGGAACGCCCCGCGCGCCGGCCGGAAACGCCTCGCCCTCAACGGCCGCTTCTCCGGCACCCTCAAACCCACCGGCACGCAGACCGTCGCCTTCCACCTCTACGACGCCATCCTGCGTGAACCCCGCGACTTCGATCTCCTCATCTACGCCGACTCCCGCTTCACCGGCGTCGCCGCCTGGAAAAACCAGCCCGGCGTCGAATTCATTGAAACTCCCTTCAGCGACTGGAGCCGCTCCAAATCCCAGCTTTGGGAACAGTTCACCGTCTCCTCCGATGCCCGCCGCCGCGGTTGCACCCTCGTGCACCATCCCATCACCACCTGCCCCCGCTTCCGCTTCGGCATCCGCCACCTCGTCACCATGCACGACGTCGGCTTCTACGATTACCCCTCCGGCTTCAGCAAGGCCTTCCTCTTTTACCTCCGCCACATTTGCGGTCCTGGCTTCCGCCATGCCGACCATCTTGTCGCCGTTTCCGACTATACCGTCCGCACCATCAAGCAATACCTCCACGTCCCCGCCGACCGCATCACCCGCGTTTACAACGGCCTCAAACCCATGGGCGGCCTCGCCCATCTCCAGAACCTCCCGCGCAACGCCAACGTGATCTTCGGCATCAACCTCTGGCAACCCCACAAAGGCCTCCCCCGCCTCCTCGAAGCCTTCGCCCGCCTTCGCGCCGAACGGCCCCAACTCGAACTCCACCTCGCTGGACGTCCCCAGGGCATGTTCCGCGACCAACCCGAACTCGCCGCCAAACTCCAGCAACCCGGCATCAAACTCCTCGGCTACATCAGCGACGAAGATCTCGCCAAAGCCTACGCCACCTGCGCCGTCTGCGCCTATCCTTCCTCTTCCGAAGGCTTCGGCCTCCCCGTCCTCGAAGCCATGGCCGCCGGCGCGCCCGTCGTCACCTCCACCGCCACCGCCCTCCCCGAAGTCGCCGGCGGCCACGCCTTCCTCGTCGATCCCTATTCCATCGACAGCATCGCCCAAGGCATCCGCCTGGCCCTCGATGAACCTCCTGCCGACCGCGCCCGACGCATCGCCAACGGCCGCGCCTGGGCTGCCAACTTCACCTGGCAAAACGCCGCCCGCGATTACCTGAAAATCTTCCAGCGCTTCCTCTGATCCCGCTTCCGTCCGTCCGGTAACCATTTCCCCCTCCGCATCCGCCCCGCCGGTTCCGCGCCGGCCCCTCCGCGCGCGCGAACCATTGGCTGCGCCCTTCCGGCAGTCCCCCCGCCGCCCGGCCAACCCTTCCCCGGCGAACCGTTTCCCCTGCTCGACAAATGCCCCGGCATCCAGTAACCCATCACGTCAGATGGTTCAGTCATTCTGTCGTTCGTCACCACAGCATCCCGTCCGTTCCGCATGAACACCGCCCTCCGCCTCCTGCCTGCGCTCCTCCTCGCCCTCCCCGCCCTCGCGCCCGCCACGGAAAACCTCCCCCGCCAGCCCTTTGGCGAATGGGCGCGCCTGCCCAAAGACGGCGAATTCGTCATCACGCCCCAATACACCTACAACTACTGGAAGAAATACTGGAAAAACCACGACAGCGTGGACATCCAGCGCGTCCGCGAAGACGGCTTCGACCACAACACCGGCGGCGTCCGATTCGACTATCCTCTCGCCCGCCGCTGGGCTCTCGACACCACCCTCGGCTTCACCGCCGGCGCCACCCGTTTCTTCGAACCCAATCGCACCCCGCACACCACCATGGGTCTGGCCGACACCCAGCTCGGCGTTCGTTACCGCCTCGCCCAGGATCGCCCCGGCAACTGGCAGCCCAACCTCACCGTCCGCCTCGGTGCTATTATCAAGGGCACCTACGATTCCGACTTCCCCTTTGCCCCCGGCCACGGCGGCAATGGCTTCGAATCCGCCTTTGCCTTCACCAAACAACTCACCGAATGCGGCTTCGGCCTTTACGGCGACGCCGGCTGGCGCGTCCGCGACCACGGCGTCCCCCAGACCCTCTTCGGCTCCTTCGGCCTCTCCCAAACCTTTGACCTCACCGGTTGGGCCCGATCCCTGACCCTCAACTTCGGCTACGCACATTCTCAGGACCTCTCCGGACCCGACGTCACCGGCACCCTCCTCAACGTTACCTACAGCCAGCGCGTCAAGGAGGTCGCCCGCGGCATCGAGGGCGGCGTCACCCTCACCGACCGCGACGGCTGGGTTTACCAATACCGCATGGAACTCGCCCTCGACGGCCGCAACACCCCCCAAAAAACCCTCTACGGCCTCGCCGTCAGCATCCCATTTGCCAGGAAGTAATCTCTCACGACGTCGAACACTTTGCAGTTTGATGCGACCGCTGGTCTCTCGCGTGCCGCCGTTGGCCGTCTCGGTCGCGATCTCGTTCGCCCCTTTCTCCCCGCCCGTTGCCGGAACTGAACAAGGAACCGCGAACCTAAAGGCCGCAGTTGAAACCAGGGCCAACGGAGAAAACCACTAACTGACACTGACCAGCACTCATCTGCGGGCGCGGAACAGGTTCCCCTGCTGGGTGCAGGGCGATGGCCTGGTTTCATTAGTGCAAGTCAGTGCCGGTTAGTGGTTTGCCATCGGCAGGATGGTTTTCAACTGCGGAATCTAGGTCGAAACCTTGCCCGTCCACGGCCAGTCCCGCATTCCGCGTCGCCTCCACGTCCCATTCTGGATCCCGCCGCCCGCCCTTCCGCCTAATCCCCGCCGCCCACCCTGCCGATACCAACAGGAACGAATGCACCATTCTCCGCCCAGTTCTTGCCTTTTGACCGCTGGCGACTAGCTTTCCCGCGCACTTCGCACTATGCCCGCAGGCGCTCAACCCAACCCCGGACCCGCTCCCGTTCCCCTCGCTCCCATCCGCCCGCCCAAGCCCTCCCTCTGGTCCTACTGGTCCTTCCGCGCCCTCCTTCTCGTCCTCCTCCTCGGAGGCGCCGCCGGTTTCTACAAATGGAAAGGTCGCGCCGCCTACCGCCAATGGCGCGAAGCCTCCGTCGTCGCCCAGGCTGAAACGCTCCTCCAGGAAAAGAAATACGCCGACGCCGTCGTCGCCGCCCGCCGCGCCCTCCAGCTCAACGAAGCCAACGTCCCTGCCGCGCGCGTCATGGCCGAAATCGCCGAACTCGGCAGCGCCCGCGACGCCATCCTCTGGCGCTCCCGCGTCGCCATGCTCGAACCTCACCGCGTCGAAAACCTCCACCAATGGGCCTACACCGCCCTCCGTTTCAACGACCTCGCCACCGCCCGCCAGGCCCTCGACCGCTTCCCGCCCGAAGCCCGCAACTCCCTCCAATACCACGAAATCGCCGGCGTCCTCGACTTCAGCGCCGGCCATCCCGATGCCGCCGAAACCCACTGGGAAGCCGCCCTCGCCACCGCCCCCCAAAACGAATCCCTCCAGCTCAACCTCGCCAAAGCCCGCCTCTTCTCCTCCCAGACCAACAAAGTCCAGCAAGCCTACGCCACCCTCGAAAAACTCCGCGCCGCCGGCTCTCAGCAGGTCCCGGCCCTCAGCGTCCTCACCTCCGACGCCCTCCGCCGCAACGATCTCCCCCGCGCCCGCGACGTCGCCGCCCAGCTCCGCGCCCATCCCGCCACCGAATTCCCCGATCTCCTCCTCACCCTCACCGTCGCCCGCCTCGCCGACACCAACGCCTTCCCCGACCTCCTTCAACGCCTCCAGGAAAAATCCCGCCAGAGCCCCGATCACCTCGCCTCCTTGATCCAATGGCTCAACGCCAGCCAGCTTTCCACCCAGGCCGTCGCCTGGACCGCCCAGCTCCCCCCCGCCCCCACCCCCCCCCCCCCCGCCCGACCCCCCCCCGCCGCCCCCCCCCCCCCCGCCCC
>CAZUUP010000160.1:0-10473 GCA_964623105.1 uncultured Akkermansia sp. | reverse complement strand
CGCCCGATATTGCCACGCCCGGCTCACATTGGCCTCGCCTTGATACCAAGCCACCCCCCGGAGCGAAAACGGGAGGAGCGGGTGGATCATGCCGTTGTAAAGTTCCCCCGGCCGCCATGGTGGCACCGGCGGCGGCGTGGTTGGCGGGGGCAGGCCCTGCGCGGCCCGGACCGCGGCATCCCGGTCGTAAATCTGCCTGGCTCGTTCATACCGCTCATAGTTCTTCTCGTACGGCACGATGATGTCGCGGTAGTAGTCCGCGTTGGACTCGAGGAATGCCCGGCTCATCCAAGCTTCTGCTGGCGATCCCGAGAAGGCCGAACAGATCAATCCGACCGGCACGTTCAGGGCCTTCTGGAGATCCCGGCCGAAGAAATAGCCCACCGCCGAAAACGAACTGGCCGTATTGGGTGCCGACACCTGCCATTGACCCACCACATTGGCCGCCGGGGTCACGGCCTGGGCGCGCCCCACCGTGAACAGGCGCAGATGCGGATTGTTGGCTGCTGCGATCGCCGCCGCGCCGGTGTCCGATTCCGGCAGCGGGCGTTCCATGTTGGACTGTCCGCTGCACAACCACACGTCGCCCACCACCACGTTCCCGAGGCTGATCTTGTTCCGGCCCTCCACGATCAGCGACGCGGGCTTGGCATCGGCTGCCATCGGTGCCAGCTGCACGGACCAGCCGCCCGCCCGCGCCACGGTGGCGACCTTTTGCCCCTTGAACTCCACCTTGACCGCTTCGCCTTCGTTCGCCCAGCCCCAGATGGTCACCGGCACGCCTCGTTGCAAAACCATGTGGGAATTGAACAGGGCGTGCAGCCGGACGTCAGCCCGTGCCGTGCCGGATCCCATCCCGGCTGCCAAGGCAAGCAACAGCGCCCCGCCAAGCCAAGGCATCCAGCCAAGACTCGACGCTGCGCCCGGCATTCCCGGGGACCGGCGACGGAATAACATCACACCACACCAAACCACGCTTTGGATCATCTTCAAACAAAAGTTACTCAGAAATCCCTCCTCAGCCTAGACGACATTGCATCCGTTCACTTCTCGGGGACCTGCCAGCGCGGGCGATCCGACAAGAACAACTGGTCTGGCAACCAGCCCGAAAACGCGTGCTTTAACGGAAAACCGGTCGGAACTTCCTCTTTTATCAGGCTCTCGACCGCAAATCTCCCCCAGACTCGCTCCTCCCCACGCAGCATTTGCGTCAAAAACTTCCCATCCATCGTCAACGGAGTCAGGTACAGTCCCTTCACCGGATGCTGATTGTGGAGTGTGTTAAAGTCGCGGGCGATGTCCCAAGGAAGCCAGACGCATGGCCGGTGCGCGTACCACGCCACCGCCCACGGCATGTCGCTCAACATCACTTCTCCCGGCTGCATCCAGCTCCCGGCCTCCTGAATGATTGGCGGATAATAAGGCGGATAGGCGACCGGCGATTTCCGCGCTCCGACCACCGTCAACAGCAGCGGCAAAGAGGCCAGTCCAATCACGACGCCTGTGACCAGCCGCCGCGCGGGCGGAAACTGCAATTCGAGCTGATCCAGCATCACCGAAAAGAATCCCGCCCCGAACACAAACACCAGTGGCGCCAGCACCACGAGCAGGTTTTCACCGTTCACCTCGGGCGACATCACGCTCCACTGCGTCCGCCCGAGAGCCTGGGCGCCACTGAGCACCAGCAGGGAAATCACCACAAACAGCCGCATCCGGCCGAGTCCCTCATTGCGGAATCGCAGGAACAGCGCCGCCAGAAACAGCCCGGTCATCCAGTTGCCCCCGAGTCTCGGTAGATCGTCCTGGAGCTGCCGCACCAGATTCGCGCCCATTTTCTCCAGATATTCCCCGGTGGCCACCTTGTCGAGGTCGGCCGGCGTCGCGGCATCCCGCGGATGCAGGGACCGCACCAGCTTCTGCCCCGGAAACCGCGCTGTGTCCTCGCAGGCCGCATACGCCGCGACGCCAAACGGCGCGCCGCACAATTGGTAATTCCTCGCCAGCCAGGGCGTTGTGATCCCCACGAATGTCAGCAACGCCACCACCAGCGCCGCCACCCGCCGGCCACCCGTCAGACTCATGCCAATGAACGCCAGCACTGGCACGATGAGCAGCAGAAACGAATACCGCGTCAGTCCCGCGAGCGCGACAAACAGGCCGGCCAGCAGCGCCCGGAACAGCGTGTCCGCCGCACCTCGCGGTGGCACCTCGCGCCCGCCGCCGTCGAGGGTCGCCAGGCTGCTGGCCGCCGCCAGCACCAGGACCACCAGCAGCATCGTGGACAAACCCGAGACGCTAAACCGCCAGAACAGTTCGGTGCCGGCCAGCACCAGCAGGGCGGTCCAACCCACCATTTCATCGAACAGTCGTTTCCCCAGGCGGTAGGTCAGACCGAGCGCGAGCAGAAACAGGCCCTGGTTTAGCCAGCCGATCAACTGCTCCGGCTGGTAACTGCGAAATTCCGCCGGCTGGCGGATGCCGAACTCGAAGGGCGCCAGCTTTATCAGCCCGGCCAGCACCAGCGGATACAGGGGGGCGTTGGCCAGGTCCGGGTGCGGTGTGTTCAATCCGAAATCATTCGTCACGCCCCGCTGGCGCGCCACCAGATGCAGGCTCAACGGCCGGACAAACCCCGTCGTGAAACCCCGACCCTCCGCCACGTTTCGCGCCAGTTGCGCCGCGTCCATCGCCTCCGCGGTCGAGAAATTCCGGTACTCGTTCAGGTTGTAAAAGATCGCCATCCCAGCCACCGCCAGGACCAGCAGCAGGCCCTTGACGACCCGCACTCCCGCGCCCTCCTCCAGGGCGTGGATCATCCCTTGCACGCGCGACACCTAGAAGCCCTCCAGATGATATTGGTGCAGTTTCCGGTGCAGCGTGCGCCGGCTCATGCCCAGTTTTTCCGCCGCCAGCGTCCGGTTCCCGTTGCAGTCTTTCAAGGCCCGCACCACCAGCTCCCGCTCCGCCTCCTTCACCGTCAGCCCGCCCTTTTCGATGATTTCCTGCGGCCCCGGCTCGAACGCCGGCACCTGCCCCGCACGGATGTTCGCCGGCAGATCCCGCACCGTCACGACCGCGCCGCGGCACAACACGACCGCGTGTTCGATCGCCGTCCGCAATTCCCGCACATTCCCCGGCCAGCGATACTGCACGAGCAGGTCCAGCGCCTCGGCGGCAATGCCCGTGACCGCCTTGCCGTTTTCCGCCGCAAACTCGTCCAGAAACTTCCGCGCCAGCAGCCCGATGTCCTCGCGCCGCTCGCGTAACGGCGGCAGATGGATCTCCACCACGCGGAGGCGGAAAAACAAGTCCTCGCGAAACGTTCCCCCCTTGACCAGCGCCTCCAGGTTTTTGTTGGTTGCCGTCACGAGCCGCACATCCGCCGTCAGGGTTTTGTTCGAGCCCACGCGCTCGAAGGTCCGCTCGCCCAGGAACCGCAGCAACTTCACCTGGAGGGTCGCGTCAATCTCCCCGATCTCATCCAGAAACAGCGTCCCGCCCTGCGCCTGCTCGAACCGCCCGATCCGCCTCTCATGCGCGCCGGTGAACGCCCCCTTCTCGTGCCCGAACAGTTCGCTCTCGAGCAACGTGGGCGCCAGCGCCGCGCAATGCACCGTCACCATCGGAAACCGCGCCCGCGGGCTGCTCTGGTGAATTCCCTTCGCAATCAATTCCTTGCCCGTGCCGCTCTCCCCCGTGATCAACACCGTCGCCCGCGTCGGCGCCACCTGCTGCACGATCTCGAGCACTTCCTTCATCACCGCCGACTCCCCCACCACGCTTTCCAGCCGGAACCTCCGGTCCAGCCGCTGGTGCAGCGACTGGTTCTCCTCCTCCAGCGACATCCGCCGCATCGCCCGCGAAATGCGCAGCTCCAGCTCGTCAATTTGTAACCGGCCCTTCGAGATGTAATCGTCCGCCCCCTGTTTCATCGCCTCCACCGCCACATCCTCCGACCCATAGGCGGTCATCAGGATGCACACCGGCGGTTTGCTCAGCGACTTGGCGCGGTTGATCAGCTTCATCCCATCCTCGCCCGGCAGCCGCAGGTCCGTCAGCAACACCGCGAAATTCTCCCGCTCCAGCAACCCGTTCGCCGTCGCCGCGTCTTCCGCCACATACACGTCGTAGTGCTCCTCGAGCGCCGCCCGCAGCCCCTCGCGCGTCGGCTTCTCGTCATCCACAATCAAGAGCATCGGTTTGTCGGCCATGTCGGTCCGCACTAAAACAGAATTTCCCGGGATTGAAAGCTCCCAACATTCGCTGCTGGAAAATCCCTGCGTGATCCCCAGCGTGCAGGATGGGCGCGGAGGTGAGGCGCTCTGGCTCCGGCCCAAACCGCGCTTGTCAGCGCATCCACACGGGCGTAGCTATTTATCCATGCCCAGCCCTTCCCCATCGGCCGAGCCGGCTCCGGCAATCTCTCGTCGCGGTAGCTTCCGCGCTTTCACGCTGATCGAGCTGCTCGTCGTCATCGCCATCATCGGCATTTTGGCGAGCCTGTTGCTGCCCGCGCTGGGCAAGGCGAAGAAGAAGGCCAACCAGGCCAAGTGCCTCAGCAACAACCGGCAGTTCGGGCTGGCGGTGCGCCTGTATGTCGAGGACTTCTACGACCGTTTTCCCCCGACCCGCATCGTCAACAGCCTCGGCACCACGACGGATTCGCAGTTCGCCTGGTTTGGCAAGCGGGGCACCAACGGGCTGTACCTGCTGTTTGGCGCCGACCGCCGGTATGTCAACAGCTACATCACCCGGTTCGGACCGAACGACGAGGTGCCGGTGGCGCAGTGTCCCGAGGATCGCGGCACCAGCGCGGGGCCGTCGAGCTACCAGTTCTACGGCTCCTCCTACACTCCCAATGCGGGCGCCGCCCTCAACCCGACGATCAACTACCTCACCAAGGACATCAACCTGAACTCGGTGACCACCGCGGAAATCAATTCCCCCGCCCGCATGCTGGTAAACGGCGAACCTGGTGTCTGGTCCCCGGTGTGGCCCATCACCTACGCCAACGCCCCCTCCCAGTTTTACTGGCATTCACCCGTGAACGACAACCGGTTCAACGTCACCTTTGCCGATGGTCACGCCGAATTCCTCCGGGTGGCCGTCGGCGTCAACTCGACCAACACCTACACCTCCAACCGCGATCTGTAGCCGCCGGCCGAACCGCTGCGCATCCCGGCCGTTCCCACCCCGTCGCCGCCCACCCGCTCAGTCCGTCACCAGCGTCCCCACCTTCTCGCCCATCACCACGCGCTTGATGTTGTGCGGCTTGAACAGGTCAAACACGATGATCGGCATCTTGTTGTCCATGCACAGCGAGAACGCCGCCGAGTCCATCACCTTGAGCTGCCGTTGCAGTGCGTCCAGATAACGGATTTCCGCAAAGCGCTTGGCCGTGGGATTCTTTTTCGGGTCGCTGTCGTAGATGCCGTCCACCTTGGTCGCCTTCAAAATCACGTCCGCCCCGATCTCCGCCGCCCGCAGGGCCGCCGCCGTGTCCGTCGAGAAAAACGGATTGCCCGTGCCCCCGCCGAAAATCACCACCCGTCCCTTCTCCAGATGCCGCACCGCCCGCCGGCGGATGAACGGTTCGGCGACCTGCGACATGGTGATGGCGCTCTGCACCCGCGTGGCCACGCCGAGCTTCTCCAGCGCATCCTGCAACGCCAGCGCGTTGATGACCGTCGCCAGCATCCCCATGTAGTCGCCGGTCGCCCGCTCAATCCCGCGTTCACTGCCGGACAGGCCGCGGAAGATGTTGCCGCCCCCGACCACGATCACGACCTCCACCCCCAGCGCGCGCACCTCCTTGATCTGCTGCGCCATGTCATGCACCACCTCCGGGCAGATCCCCTGTCCGGCCTCGCCCCCCAGCGCCTCGCCGCTGAGTTTGAGCAGAATTCGTTTGTATTTGGGCGCGCTGGCGTTCGTTTTTGGCATGGCGAAAAATTGTGAGCGCCCCGGCCCGGACTGCTCCCCGATTCCTCTCCGCCGGGCGCCGACCGCCGCCCGGGAATCGTTTGTCCGCCTGAGGCGCCAAAGGTAATACCACCATCCGCCCAATCGTCAAACTAAAGCCCGAATCGGCGCGCTTGCCGGCGGCCCCCGCCCAAGAAAAAAGGCGCGTCCCCGAAACGGGAACGCGCCCTGAACGGCAGCGGGCTGCCGCTTATTTCACCGGCGATTCGCCGACCTGGAAACGGACAAACCGACGAACGACGATGCTGTCCCCGAGTTGCTTGGCCACGCTGGCCATGTGCTCCTTCACGGTCACCTCGCCGTTGCGTTTCACGAAGCCCTGATCGACCAGGCACGCGGTCTGGTAGAACTTCTCGAGCTTGCCCTCGACAATCTTGGCAATGGCCTGCGGCGGCTTGTTCTTCACCTGCTCGGCCGCAATTTCCTTTTCCTTCTGGATCACCGCCGGGTCGATGTTGTCGCGCGACACCGCATAGGGGCTGGCGGCGGCGATTTGCAACGTAATGTCCCGCACCAGTTGCTTGAAATCCTCGCTGGCCACGCTGGCCTCCTTCTCGGCCCCCACCTCGACGAGCACGCCGACCTTTGCGCCGGTGTGGATGTAGGCGGCCACCAGCCCGTTGCCGGCAACTTCCATGCGATGGAAGCGGGAGACCTTGATGTTCTCGCCGATCTTGGCGACCTGCGCCACGCGCGCCGCCTCGACATCCGCGGACGGATTGGCCGCCAGCGTCTTTGCAATTTCATCACAGAACGCGCGGAAAGATTCGTTTTTGGCCACGAAATCCGTCTCGCAGTTCACCTCCACGATCACCCCGGCGCGGGCGCCAGCCAGGATGTGCTGGGCAATGACGCCCTCGTTGGCCTCGCGGGCGGCCTTCTTGGCGGCGGAGGCCACCCCGCGTTTGCGGAGAATGTCCACGGCGGCCGAGATGTCGCCGTTGGCTTCGGTGAGCGCTTTTTTGCAGTCCATCAAGCCGGCATTGGTCATTTCGCGCAGTTTGCCAACGGCGGCGGCAGTAATTTCAGCCATAGAAATAGAATGTTTTCGGGTTTTTCTTTCGGGGTTAAACGCGGACGCTGCCGCCATGGCTGGCCGGCAGCGCCGCAGGTTGGAATTGAATCACGCTTGGGCCGGGGTCGCTTCCGGGGCCGGGGCGGCCGCCTCGGGCGCGGGTGCCGCCTCGGCGGTGGGCGCTGCGTCTGCCGGCTGTTCCATCCGTTTGGCGCGGCCGTACTTGGCCTCGTATTCCGCCTTTGCCTGCGTCAACGCCTGTGTGACGGTGGCGAGGATCAGACGCACGGAGCGGATGGCGTCGTCGTTGGCGGCGATCGGGTAATCAATCAGGTTTGGATCGCAGTTCGTGTCCGCGATTGCGGCAATCGGAATCTTCAGGCGCCGCGCCTCGGCGACGGCGTTATGCTCGCGTTTCACGTCCACGATGAACAGCGCGTCCGGCAGCTTGTCCATGTTCCGCACGCCATCCAGGTTCTTCACCAGCCGGGCGGCTTCGCGGCGCAGCGCCGACTGCTCCTGCTTCACGTAGGCGTTGATCGAGCCGTCCGCCTCCATCTGCTCGATTTTTTTCAGGCTGTTGAGCGAGCGCTTGAGGGTGCCGAGATTGGTCAGCGTGCCGCCGAGCCAGCGTTCCGTCACAAACATCTGTCCGCATGTCTGCGCGGATTCCTTGATCGCCAGCTGCGCCTGCTTCTTGGTGCCGACAAAGAGGACGTTGCCGCCCTTGGCGACGATGCCCGCCAGGGCCGTGCAGGCCGCGTCGAGCTGTGTCACGGTCTTGCTCAGGTCGATGATATGGATGCCGTTGCGGGATTCGAAGATGTACGGCTTCATCTTGGGATTCCACCGCTTGGTCTGATGCCCGAAATGAACGCCCGCTTCGAGCAGTTCCTTGATGCCAATGCTGATCATGTTGTCTTAATGCTTCCAATGGTTGTCAGCGCGGGGAAAACATTTCCCCGAGCCATCCCGCGGAAGACG
Source organism: uncultured Akkermansia sp. (assembly GCA_964623105.1). Taxonomy (GTDB): domain Bacteria; phylum Verrucomicrobiota; class Verrucomicrobiia; order Limisphaerales; family BJHT01; genus BJHT01. Next base: position 2,492 of record CAZUUP010000160.1, on the reverse strand, counting down.
GGATTCTTGTTTAGTGTGCTTGTGGCCGGCCGACATCACCCGATGCCGACACTTTTCAGGCCGTTTCGCCCCCCGGATCGCCATGGCAAATCTGCCGCGGGCCAACCCGGGGAGGGCCGACCCTAACAGACCCGCCCGTGCAGGCAACGGTTATTTCTTGGCCCAAACAGCCGCCCGGGGAAACCCGGGATCCGTCTCTCATCCCCGCCCTGCAATAGCCCGAATTCGGCCACTTCCAGACTTCCCTTTTGTCCGCCAATCCCTTTAACTTCCCGCACGCAATGAAATCCGCGACCGGTATTTGGAACGTTCTTACCCACGCGATCATCGTCCTCTTGTGCTTTGCCTTGCTGGTCGCCGTCGGCATCTGGTATGCCCCTCTGTTCAAACAGAATCAGCGCCTGCGCGCCCATCTGGAACAGCTCCGGGCCGACGTCGCCGCCGAACAGGCCCGCAGTCATCAACTCGGCACGACCATCAAGCTCTTCCACAACGACCGCAAATCCCAGGAGCGCCTCATCCGCGAGCACCTCGGCTACGCCCGGCCCGGTGAAACCGTGTTCCGCTTCATCGAACCTCCGGCCGCCCCCCAGCCCGCCGCCCCGGCTCCGGGCTCCCTCCCTCCCGCGCGCTGAGTTCCCCGGCAACGGTGCGCACATCAACTGTGTCGCGCCGCCGCTTGCTCGTTTCAGTCTTGAGCTTCGCCCCGCCCCGTTCACCCTGCGCCGATGACTGATTCCGCCAGATTCCACGTGCTCCTGGTCGCCGGCAGCCCCCGCCGCAACTCCTCCACCAGCGCGCTGCTCGGGCTCATCGCCGCCGACCTGGCCCGCGACGGGTGCGCCGTCGATCTGCTGGACCTGGCCGAAAATCCCCTTGCCCTGTTCAATCCCGACACCACCTACGCCGCCGCCCATTACGCGCCGCTGCGGACCCGCGTCCAGCAGGCCGATGCCCTGGTGCTCGCGACACCCGACTACCACGGCACCATGAGCGGTACGCTCAAAAACTTCCTCGACCACTTCTGGCAGGAGTTTACCGGCAAGCTTTTCGCCACCGTCGTGGCCTCCCACGAAAAGGGCCTCACGGTCACCGATCAGCTCCGCACCGTCGCCCGCCAGTGTTACGCCTGGTCCCTTCCCTACGGCGTCGCCTACGCCGATCCGGATGACATGAAGGACGGACGCATCGTCAGTGCCGCCCTGCAAAAGCGGGTCGAAATGCTCGTTCGCGATCTCCGGGTGTACGGCGAACTGCTGGCCCGCCAGCGCCGGAACGATCTCGCCGGCTCCGAGCCCGGCTTCCTCGCCCGCCTGCGCAAATAGCGCCCCGTCGCCCGTCCAGCCGCCGGAAAATCACGTAGAACCCCCTGTTGCGACCCTTCCCAAACTGTCCTAACCTGTTCCCATGATCGATTCGACCGAAGTCCAGCCCCGCGCCGCCGACCCCCTGGCCGTCCGGCAGCCCATGCCCCGCGCACGCTACGACGCCCTCTCCCGCGAAATCCTCGCGCTCAAGAAAAAGCTCAACGCCGTCATCCTCGCCCACAACTATCAGGTCGCCGAAATCCAGGACATCGCGGACTACGTGGGCGATTCGCTCGGCCTGGCCCAACAGGCCGCCAAGACCCCGGCTGACGTCATCGTCTTCTGCGGCGTCCACTTCATGGCCGAGACCGCCAAGATTCTTAACCCCAACAAAATCGTCGTCCTCCCCGATGTCGAGGCTGGCTGTTCCCTCGAATCCAGCTGCCCCGCGCCCAAGCTGGCCGCGCTGCAACAGACCAACCCCAACTTCTACACCATCGCCTACATCAACTGCAGCGCCGCCGTCAAAGCCCTCAGCGACGTCATCGTCACCAGCGGCAACGCCGTGAAAATCGTCAACGCCGCCCCCAAAGACCGCGACCTCCTCTTCGTCCCCGATGAAAACCTCGGCTCGTGGGTGATGGAAAAGACGGGCCGGCCCATGACCCTCTGGAAAGGCAACTGCTACGTCCACGTCGAGTGGACCCACGCCAGCATCACCCGCATCCGCCGGGAATTCCCCGACGCCCCGCTGGTTGCCCACCCCGAATGCACCAAGGCCGTGCGCATGCTGGCCGACGAAGTCTGCTCGACCGAGCGCATGGTTGGCTACTGCCGCCAGAGCCCCGCCCGGCAGATCATCATCGCGACCGAGGCCGGCATGTTGCACCGCCTCGAACGCGAATGCCCCGGCAAGAAGTTCATCCCGGCCCCCACCGACAACTGCCGTTGCAACGAGTGCAAGTTCATGAAGATGAACACGCTCGAAAAGGTGTACGACTGCATGGCCCGGCTCGCGCCCCAGCTTCACCTCAGCCCCGAGATCATCGCCCGCGCCCGGCTCCCCATCGAACGGATGCTCGAAATCTCCGCCCGCCCCTGAGCCGCGCCTAGCCCGTGGCGCTCTCAACGCGGGTAAAAATTCGGCCGCCAAACTGACCCCTTGGGTGCCAGTCCTCACTCTCG